>JAWLEH010000008.1:0-59201 GCA_041686215.1 Balneolaceae bacterium
ACAAATTCGCTTCTAAAATCCGGCCGCTGCGCCAGAGTTCAGTCTGCTGGTAGACAAGGTTAAAATAGGATTGGCTGCGTTGCACGATGTAGTGGTTGAAGGGATAGTATTCGTTTGGTGCCCTGTTCCGCTCAAAATAAAAGTTTCGGCGCGGGTCGTTCCGGTCGTATGAGTAGGACCACTGCATTCGGTTCAGGGTCCGGTCAACATACCACGGCGGGCCGAACAGGATATAGATCATCCCCATATCGGTTTTCCAGCCCTCTTTGAAATTCGAAAATTGTTTGTTGGCTTGTTCAACCCGCTCGTAGTAAAGATTGATGACAGATTTTGCACGACTTTGACTGCCTACGTTAGAGAGCCAAAACCGGTCTACGGCTTCTTTCAGGCTGTCGGGATCGTTAATATCCATCATCTCCTCGTGATCTTTTTCGCCCATGAGATAAATAAGAGGCTCGGCCATTTCCCGGGATGAGGCTACCGAAGGATAGTTACGTCCTTTCACTGCAAAATCCCGTGCCCGGTAGAGAGTTTCTCCCTGCTGGTCTTCAGTCTCAATCTCGAAGCGGTAGTTCCCACGGTCAAGCACCGGGTATTTGAACTCAATCAGAACGCTTCCCTGCTGGTCGAGCAAACGTGTATTGCTGTCGATTTCTTCCGGATCGCGCACATCAATTCCCTGGTATTGAATTGAGGAACTGGAGTACTGGTTATAGCTGAGCCGTCGGGCAGCTGAGGTGTCTGCTTCAAATTGGATAAGCCTGGCATTTACCACGAGAGGATCGTCCATATCGTTATTGGTTACCTGGAAATCAAATTTCAGGCTGTCAATCCTCGAAGGAACATCGTAGGTAGTGATCGGAGAAAACCGGTTTCGGCTTTCATCATGATTAGTTTTGCCGGACAGGCGGATAGCCGTAAGGTTTGTAACCGGATTTTCCGGATCGGGGATAAGCGTACTGGTTGTGCGCAGTACAGATTTACCGGATGATACATCGGTTACGGATACTTCAATTTCATACTCTCCGGGTTCAACATCAAGCGAGCGTTCGTAGCTGAATACTTCCTGGTTATTATAGCTGTCCGAATCCCGTGAGATCACCTGCAACTGTTCGCGATCTGATTTTGAAAAATCACCGTCTACTTCGTTAATGCGAATTTCAACAGCTACTTCTGCAAAAGTGGTGTCGTTTGAGGTACGATAGATAAGGCTTCCGAAAACAATTTCGGTGGTAACATTCACATAGGGATTGTCCTGCTCATCCAGAAGGCCGATGGCAGACATTCGAACTTCCGGGTATCCATCCTGAAATTGGTACATATCTCCCCGTTCCACATCCGGATTCATTGACCGGGCACAGCTCAATGCGGTGCAACCAAGTACGAGAAGCAGGATATGGCTAATATTTGAAGGTAAATATGTTTTCATAACTCTATTTAACAAATTAAATCGTATGAATACAAATTTTGTAAGACATTTGGAGCGAAAATTACAATTTGGTTAGAACTCAGTAACCGATTGGTTGATAAGATCATTCAAAAAACATTATTAAGCATGTTAAACAAAGAATTGATATCAACACAGTTAGGGAAACAGATCAGACCTTTTGCTACAAATTGATTTCTGCAAATTTACGCTCAAATAAATATCCCTGGCTGTTTGCGCATCTACAACGCAAGATTTGATGAACTCTTATAATTCACCTGAATTTCACTTACGAACAGTGGATAAATCCTTATATTCGGGCTCAAACCAATAAATCTATATACGGAAATACTCTATGCTTTCAGGTAAACGCAGAACGAAAATTGTTTGCACGCTCGGCCCGAGTTCCAACTCTTTTGAAGATATTGAACGATTATACAGGGCCGGTATGAATGTCGTACGGATCAATTTTTCTCACGGATCACACGAGGGGCATAAACAAACGATCGGATATGTGCGGGAAGTCGCTAAAAAACATCAGTACTCCATTCCTGTATTAATGGATTTGCAGGGGCCGAAAATCCGGGTGGGATCTATGAAGGATGGCCAGCAGCAAATTAAGGAAGGTGACATCATGGAAATAACTCCCGAAGATGTGACCGGAACAGATTCCATTCTACCGATCGACTACCCAAACCTGATAGAAGATGCAAGTGAAGGCAATCAAATATTGATTGATGACGGGCTTTTGGAGCTGAAAGTGATTAAGAAAGGGCAAAAGACACTGAAAGCAAAAGTAGTGGTGGGCGGCACGCTGAAGTCTCGTAAAGGTGTGAACCTTCCGGATGTAAAAATTTCTATGTCATCGCTAACGGAGAAAGATATCGAAGATCTTGAGTTTGGCCTGGAGGTGGGGGTCGACTTTGTGGCGATGTCCTTTGTGAGATCGGCTAAGGATGTACAGGATGTAATTTCCCGCGTCCGCGCAGCCGGCAGTAATGCATCCATTATTGCAAAGATTGAGAAACCTGAGGCGGTAAAAGCTATTGATGAAATTATAGAGGAGACAGATGGAATTATGGTTGCGCGTGGTGATCTTGGGATTGAAATTCCAAGTGAGCGTGTGCCCATGGTTCAGAAAACCATCATCGACCGGTGCCGCATGGCGGGTAAGCCGGTGATAACCGCTACACAAATGCTCGATTCGATGATTAATAACCCGCGTGCAACAAGGGCAGAAAGTTCCGATGTTGCTAACGCGGTAATGGATGGTACGGACGCGGTGATGCTTTCCGGTGAAACCGCAGCCGGCAAGTACCCGGTGGAAGCCGTGCAGGCGATGGATAAAATTATACGTTCGGTAGAGGAAAGCTCAGATCGTCTCTACTACAGCCTGAACTATCGAAAGCCGGAATGGAAAGAGAAACAGATTGTAGAGTCCCTGGCGTACTCGTGCGTAACCATTGCTGAAAACGTGGAGGCCAAAGCCATCAGCACACTCACTCATTCAGGTAATACAGCCCGGAGAATCGCGAAATTCCGACCGAAGGTTCCCATTATTGCATTTACGGAAAGCAGACTCGTGCGGCGTCAGCTGAATCTTGTGTGGGGCGTTGAATCTGTAAGGCTGGATGAACTTTTTGATACCGACAGCAGCGTGAAATTGATGGAGGAGTACCTGCATAAAAATGGATTGGTAAAAAAAGGAGACCGGGTGATCATCGCCACCGGTATTCCGCTTGCCAAACGGGGACGCACAAATATGGTGAAAGTGAGTACAATCCAGGAAGACTGAAGCCGTTAAAACTCTTGTGAAACAAACGCTCCAAATACTTCTCGTTTTTCTGTTTTTCGCGGGTTGTGGTACGCCTCTTGAGCAGCCCTGGAAAAATTTCAATGCCTACTTTAATACTTATTACAACGCCAAACAGTATTATGAAGACGGGCTGGAGCAGAATCAAAACCAGATTCCTGATGTAAACCCGGAGATACCCATCGAGGTGTTTATGCCGCCTACAGGTGGCGGCCGGCAGGACCTGAGCCTTGCAATCGAAACCGGGGCCACAATTTTAAGAGATCACCCCGATTCGAAATATGTGGAACCGTCACTATTCATTATTGGTAAAGCCTACTACTACCGTACCGAAAACTTTGCGGCACTGGAAAAATTCCAGGAACTTCAGGCCCTCAGCAGCGGAGAGATGGAGCAGGAAGCTGTTTTCTGGCAGGGACGCGTTTATCTGCAGATGCGAAGCCTTACGGAGGGTGTGAACTTTCTGAGCCAGGAAATAGAGGTGGTGGAGGACTGGGATCCACAATTTCTGGCCAATACACAAGTGTTGCTGGCCCAGTTCCACGTTGAAAATGAAGAATGGGAGACAGCTGAACAGTTACTTCGGGACAACATCGAAAATATGGAGGATAGAGAAACCAAAGCGAGAGCGTACTTTTTACACGGACAGGTGCTGGAGCAAGTAGGTAATTTGGAAGATGCCCGTGTGGCCTATGGCAGCGTAAACCCCTCAGTAAGAAACTACGACCTGGTTTTTAACGCTAACCGAAAAGAAGCTGAAGTTTCACGCAGAATTGGCGAATACGAACTTGCATTTGATTTGTATCGCCGGATGGAACGCAACGATAAAAATACTGAATCGCGAACCGAGCTGCAGTATGAAGTGGCCCGAACCGTTCAGCTGATGGGGGAAACGGAGCGTGCACTCGAACTTTATGATGAGATTTTGAGAAGAGAGGTGAGGCCACCCGAACCCCTCACCCGTGCTAAAATTTATAACGGTCAGGCAGAGATTTACCGGTTTGATCTCGGAGATTTCAAAATGGCGGCGGCATACTACGATTCAGCAGCACAAGAGCGGGTTGACCAGAACCGGCTGCCGGAAAACTTTAATGCCGGTGAACTTGCGCGGTCTTTTGGTGAGTATGCAAGTGTTACAGAGGAAATCACAAGGATCGACAGCTTGCTTTACCTGGGGCAGCTTGAACCGGAGGCGTTTGATTCTGCTATTGCCAATATCCGGATGCAGCGCCAGGAGGAACTGGAACGGCAAATGCAGGAATTGCAGCAAAGAGAAGATCAGGCCGTTAATGTAGAGCAAACCGATGAGGTAGCAGCTGAGGCATCTGAAACATCAGAATATGGGTTTTTAAATATCCGGAATCAGCTTAGGCTGGCCGATGCAAGTCTCCAGTTCCAGGCGATTTGGGGCGACCGGCCGCTGGCTGATAACTGGCGGAGATCGGCGTCTATTTCCACAACGGGGATCACAGAAATTGAACGCCTTGATGGTGAAGTGATTACACGGGAAGATGATATTGTGGAACGGGAGACAGGAGTTCAGGTATCGCTCGATCTGAGTGAGATTCCCACGACGCCGGAGGCCAGGGACAGTATGAGAAATCGACTGGAAAGCCGGTACTACGCTCTTGCCAACGTCTTTTTTCTCTCTCTTGAAATGCCGGACAGCGCTAAAGTCTATTATGAACAGATTGTAGAAAATGACAGGACTCCTGAGTTTATTCCGCGGTCGCTCTACACTCTTTCAGAAATAGAACTCCTGCAGGATAATACCGGCCGTGCAAGGGAACTGGGACAACGGCTTGTTGAGGATTATCCCGATACGGAGTTTGCCCGCCGGATATCGGAAAGGCTTCAGCTGGGTCTGAATGAGGAGAACCGGGAAACCTATCGGTTTGTAGAAGATATCTATCAGCAGCTGGATATAAACAAGGCCCGGAACGATCCTGCAGAAAATGCAAAAGAGCTTCAGCAACTGGCATCGGAAGAGTCGCTTGACCGGCAAAAACCAATATTACTCTACGAAGCCGCCCGCGAATACATGAAAGCTGCCCGCCAACAGGAATCCGATTCTACCGACCGTGTGCAAAACTGGTTCACCCAACGTGAACAATGGACAGAGGAACAGACCCGCTTTGAGGAACTGAAGGATTCAGCCCGTACCGTGCTGGCCGATACCACACTTGACCGGCAAGAAGCCGAATACTGGCAGCAAATTGCCGATTCTACACTTCAGGAACCGGATTTTCAGGGACTGTTTCCTTTTGAAGGTACGTACTGGGACAGTACCCGGTCGGTACTGTCCACCATCGAAAATCGGTATGCATCAAGCGAAGTAATGCCGCAGGTACGAATACTGCAGCAAACACTCGATCGGCCCGATCCTCCAGAGGCAGAGGAACCGGAGGATGATGTTTCTGCAGAAGAGTCACCCCCAGAAGAGGTTCCGCGAAATCCGGATGAAGAAGACGGGGATTCCATGGCGTGTTCTGTACTCTACCCGGATCTTACCGTACAGGGCGGTATTGAAGAATTTGAGCAGAGTATTGAATATCCCGGCTGGGCAGCCCGGTCTTCACTTCAGGGAGAGCTGATTTACAGGCTGGTGATAAATCCGGATGGTGAAGTAACTGATTATGAGCAGGAGAGTACCATGGATCGTTCGGGAATTCCCCAGGCGTTCGAAGATGCAATTGAAGATCGCCTTCGTTTTGATCCTACCGGGCAGGATGAACCCATTGAGTGCAACTTTAGCTTTGAATACAACACACGATAACGGGTTTTGACTGGAATCCGGTTCAGGAAATTTATTGGGATTTTATCTGGTAGACGTGCTCAAGCCCGTGCTCTTCAAGGTATTCAGAAATGCCTTTGTTGATTCGTTTAGCAATACCGGGTCCCTCGTACACCATTCCGGTGTAGACCTGGAGTAAATCAGCCCCGGCCTTTAGTTTTTCAATGGCATCCTGAGCCGTAAAAATACCGCCGATGCCAATAATTGTTTTCTCACCCTTGGTAAGGCTTGATAAGTTTTCTATGATAGCCGTGCTTTTTGCTGAGATAGCTTTTCCGCTGAGGCCGCCCCTGCCAATGGTTTTAATCGTTTGTCCATCTGTTTGAAGGTTTTCCCGGCCGGAACTGGTGTTAACGGCCACATAACCACTCACCGCAAACGATTCGGTGACGTCAAGGATTTCTTCAAGCTGTTTTTCATCAAGATCTACAGAAAGCTTGATCAACACCGGTGGATCTGAAGAGTCATCACCCACACTCAAATAGTCGAGAAGACGGTTTAGGGTTTCCGGGTCCTCGAAGGTCTTTCCCTCTTCTGTGTTAGGACATGAAATATTCAGCGTTATATAATCTGCAACGGGTTTGGCAAGCAAAAAGCTGAATTGATAATCCTCAAAAGCGGCCTGACCGGCAATGTTGGGACTATGAGTTTTTGCGATGTTAATGCCGAGAGGAAAAGAAGCATCCCGCTGGATGAGACGTTTCACTACGGTTTTTGCACCATCGTTATTCAGGCCCAGCCGGTTTATGAGCGACCGGTCTTTCGGCAGGCGCCAGCTCCTGGGTTTTGGATTACCGATACATGCATTTGCCGTAATACTGCCCACTTCAATATAGCCGAAGTCAAGGGCTTCCATCAGCGAAAGTGTGTGGCCGTTTTTATCAAATCCGGCGGCAACACCTACCGGGGATCGGAAGGTGAGTCCCCAGATGTTCTGATGGAGTTCAGGATGGTCTCTGTTGTAGATTGAACGGATAAGGTGTATCATCCACCGCTGTCTGCTTAGGATGGCTGCCAGGTCGAGCGTGAGGTCATGGGCGCGGTCGGCGGGCAATTGAAACAGAAAAGGCCTTGCCAGGGTTTTATATAGATTCATAAAATCAGTCAGATGATGCCCGGTTTACTATTTACACTGTCTTTGTGTGTGCTTTGGCAGATCAAACCAAGTATAATGCATTATTTCCAAAGGAAACACAATTCTAACAGACTGGTTTTGAAACAGCTTCAGACTAATGTTGACAGGATCTGATTTGAAAGATATGTATTTGACCCTGCAAAAAAACTGTATTCCCTGAATTTAGAAACCGGAAATTCACGTTACATTGTATGAGTAAATTCTCCCGGATAACAGACTCTCTTTATCATAAAATCACGGATATGAAACCGTACAAGCGGGGTGAATTGATGATCCTGGAGTCGCAGCTCGGAGATCACCCCGAATCAAACGTGAGTTATGTAGCTGCATTCCCAAAACAGGTAATTCAAGTGAACGGTGATAAGGTAACCTGGCGCCGCGGAGATACAACAGTTTTGGAAGAGAGACGTGAAAACACCTGGCATCTTTTTGACCAATTTTGTGATGACGCCGGCTGGGCCTTTGGGTATCTTGGATACGATGTACAAGCTCCCGGTACTCCTGAGGGGCACATGCAGAACCGACGGATATATGAGGCACCGGATCTCTGGTTTATGGACCCCGGGCTGCTCTTTAAAATTGATAAATATGGTGTAAAGCAACTGAGGGGAGAACCGATAACCATCACCCCTGAAAACAACCGGGAAGGGCTGTATCAAATAGGTGATTTATCGTGCGGTGTCACACGTGAGAGTTTCCTGTCTGCCATTGATGAAATCCGGAATTTAATTGCGGAAGGAGATTTTTATGAGCTCAATTTTTCGTACCCGATTGTAGCTGAGTTTGAAGGGGATTCGTTCGGCCTTTACAGGAATATGCGGCGTGTAAATCCGGTTCCGTTTGCCTGTTATGCTGAGCTGGATGCCGTGAGTATCTGCTGCGCTTCGCCCGAGCGATTTTTGAGAAAGGAGGGGCAGCGGGTTTTTTCCGAACCGATTAAAGGAACAGCGGCACGGGGTGCAAATGAAGCTGAAGATGCGGCATTCAAGCTGGAGCTTAAAAGCGAAAAAAATGAAGCCGAAAACCTGATGATCGTAGACCTGGTCCGCCATGACCTCTCCCGGGTATGCAAGCCGGGTTCCATAAATGTAAGCAAATTATTTGAGGTTCAGACTTTTGGCACGGTGCATCAGCTTATTTCCCGTGTGGAAGGCAGGGTGAACAGCGATCTAAGAGTGGGAGAAATTATCCGGGCCTGTTTCCCCATGGGATCTATGACAGGAGCTCCCAAACGCCGTGTAATGCAGCGGATATCGGAGCTGGAATCATTCCGTCGGGGTATTTATTCAGGGGCAATCGGGTATGTAACACCTGACCATGATTTTGATTTCAACGTGGTAATACGCAGTGCAATCATCCAGAACGAGAGGTTGTGCTACCCCGTTGGCGGGGCAATTACGAGTGATTCCGATCCTGCCAAAGAGTGGGAAGAGACGCAGGTGAAAGCCGGTGTGTTAAAAGCCGTGCAAAAATTGCAGAATGTGAAATGAAGTTGTTTCGTTTTCAGTTATCTACACGTAACCCAAACAGAAATATACAGGATGAGCAACTCCATAAAAACACTTGGCGACCTTAAAGAAAGCGGATGGAAATCCCGATCCGTGAAAGAGGAGATTCGGAGAAACCTGATTTCCAAAATGAAATCCTCAGATAAGCTATTTCCCGGAATCCTGGGTTATGAAAACTCTGTGATCCCCCAGGTACAGCATGCTCTTCTGGGAAAGCACGACATGCTTTTGCTGGGCCTCAGGGGACAGGCAAAAACCCGCCTTTTGCGTATGCTGGTTCAGTTTCTTGATGAGGAGATGCCAATTGTTGCCGGGTCGGAAATTCACGATGATCCCTATCACCCGATCTCGAAGTCTGCCCGCGAAAAAGTGGAAGAGATGGGGGATGATACCCCAGTATCATGGGTGAGCCGGGAACAGCGATACGGCGAAAAACTTGCCACGCCGGATACAACGGTGGCCGACCTGATCGGGGACCTGGATCCCATAAAAGCGGCATCAAAACGGTTGACCCTGGCTGACGAAGAAGTTATTAATTTTGGATTGATCCCCAGGGTAAACCGCGGAATATTTGTAATCAACGAACTTCCTGACCTGCAGCCGAGAATCCAGGTGTCTCTTTTGAATATCATGCAGGAGCGGGATATTCAAATCCGGGGATTCAATGTGCGAATTCCGCTCGACCTGTTTATGGCGTTTTCAGCAAATCCGGAAGACTACACCAACCGCGGAAATATCATCACGCCCCTGAAAGACCGAATTGACGCACAGATTATTACTCACTATCCCAAAACCATTGACACGGCAAAAGAGATCGCCAAACAAGAGGCCTGGGTTGAACGCGATACGGATTTGCAGGTACATATCCCCGAACTTTTCCGGCAAATCCTGGCACAGGTTGCATTTGTAGCCCGTGAAAGCGAATATATTGATCAGAAAAGTGGTGTTTCAGCCAGGATGACCATCACAGCTATGGAGCAGGTAACATCATCGGCCGAACGCCGAATGGTTATCAACGGAGAAACCGAAACCACACTGCGAATTGCCGACCTGTTTCATATGATCCCGGCACTGACCGGTAAGCTTGAACTTGTGTATGAAGGGGAACAGGAGGGCGCTGTAAATGTAGCAAAGCACCTGCTGGGGCAGGCAATCAATAAAACGTTTAAAACTTATTTCCCGGATCCCCAGCGTAAAAAATCGGAAGAGGAGTCCGATCCGTACCAACCCGTACTTGATTGGTTTGCGTCCGGCAATACGCTGGAACTGCCTGATCAGCTGCCGGGCAGGGAGTATGAAAAACGGCTGGGTGCCGTAGAAGGACTGGATACGGTTTTAAAGAAAGCGAGTAATCTGCCCGAAGACGACATGTATGCAATGAAAGATTTTGTGATTGAAGCGCTGCATCAAAACTCAAAACTTGGAAAAGATGACCTGGATGAAGTGAGGTCGTACAGTGACATGCTGGGCTCGATGCTTGGCGGGATGGGAGATTTTGACGATGAAGAGTTTGGCGGCCGCGAATGATCATTGCAATAAATTATTTGAACGCTTATCTTACGTTTCTCTGAAAAAAATCAAAAGATTGTTAAGTTATGAAGAAAGGAATCCATCCTGATTATAAAGAAGTAACCGTAGTTTTAAGCGACGGCACTGAAATGAAGACACGAAGTACCATTGAAGCGGAAGATGGTGTATATAAGAGTGAGATTGATTCAAAAAACCACCCGTTTTATAACAAGGATCAAAAGATCCAGAAAAAAGCAGGACGTATCGATCGCTTCAACAAACGGTACAACCGCAAGTAATTTATATTTACGAATCAAGTGGATGCATCGGGTTCCGTTGCATCCTTTTTTTATTTAAGGGATCCGTACAACCGTTATGGATATACAATGCTTTGAGGTAGGGCCATTTGCCGAGAATACCTACTTGCTAACCATCGGCGATGAGTCTCTGCTGATTGATCCCGGGTTTTCAAACAATCGGGAGTTTGCGACATTTCGGTCGGCCCTGGCAAATCAAAACAGCCGGTTGACAGCTATTCTTCTTACCCACGCCCACATCGACCATGTTTTGGGATTACCACTTGTTTTGGATGCTTTTGAAACAGATGTATACCTGAATCACACAAATCTGACTCCATGGCGGACGGTGCCCCAGCAAGCCGGGATGTTTGGCCTTTCAGCGCCTTCCGTCTCTCTTGATTTTATACCTGAAGAACTGCCGGGAGATCAACCATTTACCATCGGGCCTTTTCACCTGGAGGTGCTCTTTACACCCGGTCATGCGCCGGATCATACCTCTTTTTGGTTCAGGGAAAGCAACAGCCTGATTGCCGGAGACACGCTTTTCAAAGGCAGCGTAGGCAGAACAGACTTGTATAAAGGAGATCCGGATGTACTAAAATCTTCAATCAGGGAGAAGATTTATTCTCTTCCGGATGATACAGTTGTATATCCGGGGCACGGGCCGGAAACAACGGTCGGAGAGGAAAAAAGGAGCAATCCTTTCGTCAGGGGTTGATTTGTTTTTGGCCTGACTCCCCGCTCACCACTTCGCACAACCAGCTTTGCACACTTGCTTTTTTTTCACATACAGATTAATTCCGGGGCATATGTGGCAATAGATTCTGCTCTCGTGAAATTTCGTGTTCCTCCCGCTTCGCTGTACCGCATAATATCTTTATAAAATATATACACCGGCTTTTTTTCGTAAGCAAAAATACCGATTGCTGCTATTCTGAAATTGTGGACTGTATACTTTTAATAAGGGTTTTAATAGCTGGAAAAGCGGTTTTTTAGGTACTGTACATACATTGTAAAGATTGGTTTTCTATTCGCGGAGAAGTATAATCAGGATGAACGGCGACAGGAAGCTTTATATGGTTTACCAATCTTCAGATTCGCCCGAAAGTACGGAAAAACACCTATCGAATATGAAAAAAATCAGCTTACTACTCTTTTTTCTTCTAAGCACAGCAACAATTGTAACAGCGCAAACCGGAGAGGTGGTTGTTGATGACTCCGGTGATGGCTGGAAACTTATGGTTGACGGCGAACCTCTCATGGTAAATGGAATGAACTGGGATTACTTTCCCAGGGGTACAAATTACGCCTACAGTTTATGGGATCAATCCCCTGAATTCATTCAGCAGGCCCTGGATGATGAAATGGCCCTGTTGAAAAATATGGGAGTGAATGCCATTCGTGTTTATACCGGGATACCAAAACGGTGGATCACATATATTTATGAAAACTACGGGATCTATACGATGTTGAATCACTCGTTCGGTCGATACGGACTAACGATAGACGGATCCTGGATGGGCAATACGGAATACTCGGATCCAAGGGTGCGGGAATTGTTACTGGATGAAGTAACACAGCTCGCAGAAGAGTACAGAGACACCCCGGGTTTGCTGCTCTTTTTGTTAGGAAACGAAAATAACTACGGGCTGTTCTGGGGGAGTGCAGAGACGGAAGACATCCCCATGGAAGACCGGCAGTCCACAATTCGGGCCCGGGCAATGTATGAACTGTTTAATGAAGCAGCCGTTGAGATGAAAGCCATTGATGACAGCCGGCCGATAGCCATAGCAAACGGAGATCTTCTTTTCATGGACCTGGTTGCTGAACTGGTGCCCGACATGGATATTTTCGGAACTAACACCTACCGGGGAATGACCTTTACGGATCTCTACGACAGGGTTGAAAATGAATATGGAAAGCCGGTACTGCTTACGGAGTTTGGCTCTGATGCATTCAATGCACGAACTTTACAAGAGGCACAGGGTGCCCAGGCAAGATATCTCTACAGTAACTGGAAAGAGATTTATAATAATGCTGCCGGTTTTGGCGGGGCTGATAACTCAATCGGAGGGTTTACGTTTCAGTTCAGTGACGGCTGGTGGAAATATGGTCAGACAGAAGGGCTGGATACCCACGATACCAACGCTTCATGGGAAAACGGAGGGTATGAGTTTGACCATGTTGAAGGTGAAAACAATATGAATGAAGAGTGGTTCGGGATTATGGCAAAAGGCCCAACCGACCTGGATGGTTACTACGAGCTTTATCCCCGTGCAGCTTACTACATGTTAAAAGAAGTTCACCAGTTTGAACCTTATGAGCCGGATGCAGGACCCGATGACCTCGAGAATCACTTTGAAAATATTTCAGTTATAGACGCAGAACTGCGTGCAAAAGCAGGAGGCGGGGGTGGATCTGGCGGTTCGGATCTTATTTCTTTAAGCAGATTTTCTGCCAATTTTGAAACGTTCAATACGGGTGGCAGCCGAATCACGACTCCGGACGAAGCTGATCCAAGGGAGGTGCAGTTCCCGGATGAACTGGGTTTCGATCACATGCAGTCGTACCTGGTTGGTGTAGAGGCAAACCCCTCCCCGAATATGCGGGCAGAAGTAGTTGCCAATGTACTGGGGAATGTTGCTGAAAACCCAATTGATGAGATCTTTTATGAAAATCGGGGTCGTGCGGTAGAACTGCTCGGGCAAAACGGAAATGTTACGGCCGAATCACTAAACCGGGTGGACATTTACAGCGCCAGCTATTCCTGGAATGCTGACTATTTCAACCTCGATGGATTCTACCGAACCGGGCACTACCACTGGGGATACGAAGGAGACTTCTTTGGACTTTACCCGGAGGCGAATTACGGAGACCAGATTTTCAGATATAACGGTGAGGCTCCGTTTGGATTTGAAATGGAAGGGAAGAAGTCGTTAGACGGCCTGAAGCTTGCCTTTGGCCCGCAGCTATGGTGGGGAGCCAACCCGGCAGTTCTGCTCAAATATTCCACGGATATCGGCCAAACCTCACTGACGGGAATCTTTCATGAAGATATTGAGCGACAGGGCTTAACGGGAAGTTCGTTTGCTATTCCACAGCCAAAAACAAGACGCTTAACTCTTTATGCGGATCGTGATATTGGAAACTTTGGTGTTGAAGTAGGAGGTATCTGGGCCGGTGAGCCTCTGAACGGGCGTGAATTCCAGCTTGCACGAGAACAGAGTGATGGCAGCTACAATACATTTGTGGATGAAATCAAACCTGAAGATAACTGGGGCGGAAAGCTAAAACTTACCTATGAAAGTGGCAGGCTTAACTGGTATGCACAGTCTGCCGTGATGGGATTGGTTGCCAACGGCGGGGCGGATCAAACCATGACTTTTACCGGGTGGAGACTGAAAGACAGCGGCAGCGGTAACCAATATAATGTCCTTTCCGGTTTCACCTACAACATCGGAAACCTGCAGGTAGCCCCGAATTTCTTATGGCAAAAACCGATTGAAGGTCCTGTGCCTTCCGGAGTTGACGCTCCTGCACGCCCCCGTAATATCCTGGACGACCCGTTTGTGGTACGGGCCAATCGTGAACAGATAGCCGGAGAACTCCTCTTAACATTTGATCCCACTCCCGGTACCTATATGTATGAGTGGGATAATGACATGGCAGAAGATGCCCGATTTGCGATGAGTCTTGGCGTTGTATACAGGCACCTGCCAACCACCCAGGACGCAGCTATCGGTATCCTGCCGGATGGCAGAACCTTCTTCCCGTTTCCGGGCGCACCACCGGCCGAAGATCTTTGGGAGGTGAATGCACGAATCGTATCCAAAGTGAACAGGAGTCTTGGAATCATTGCCAATTTGTATGGTGGAGATGCCCAGGCGAATGGCAGCGATGAACGACTGGTGAGCCGGTTTGGCGGTGATCTGAGAATGATCTACAATAGTATTAAAGTGAGTTCGCATGTAAAAGTGAATGATTGGGGACCCTATGATTATCACAGAGATTTCAACTTAACATTTCCGCTCCAGCTGGGGGCTGATATTTCCACAGATCTCGGAAGACCCGACTGGTTCGACCTGCCGTCGACCCGGATTGGGGTGAGGGGTAAATGGAGGTCACTGGATGATTTTTCCCCACGATATGCACCAACGTATATGGAAGATGCAAGTGGCGAACTTGTCCCTGATCCAACAGCTCCCGGGTTTGATAACGGAAGTGAGTGGGAGTTCAGAACGTACATCCAAATTGATATTACGAACTAATAAAGAGGCAAAACATGAATCCAATAGAACTAAAAAGCTCCCAACTTACGATACTGGCAGGTTTGCTGCTCATGTTCACTGCACTCGGTTGCGAACGATCTGTAGACGGCCTGGAAGAACCGGATTATCCGGCCAACCCCGATGTATTCATAAATGGTTTTAGTGGTGGTCTGGAATATTTTCCTTTTGAAGATTCAAGACAAGATGCATTTAGCGTGGATAACGAAGATACCCACGATAATACCGAAGCTTCAATGCGTTTTGATGTACCGAACGAGGGTGATCCGTCCGGCGCATATGCCGGGGCAATATTCAGAGATGAAAATGGCGGAAGGAATTTGACGTCCTTCAATGCGCTTACATTTTATGCCAAAGGCACAAAAGCCGGCACGATCAATGAGATTGGCTTTGGCCAGGATTTCTTCGGAAATGAGTTTGAAGTAGCTCTGAATGACCTCAAACTGACAACCAACTGGAGAAAATATACTGTTCCTATTCCTGATGCATCAAACCTGACATCCGAACAGGGAATGTTGTGGTACGCTGAAGGTCCTGAGGATGGAGATGGCTATTCATTTTGGCTGGATGAGGTTAAATACGAAAACCTTCCCGGGTTAGCTCAGCCGCGGCCTGCAATTATGAATGGCAACGAAGAAACCCAAACAAGTTTTATAGGTTCAGCCACATCCGTTTCCGGTCTTACGTTTACAGCAAACCAGGAAGACGGGGTAGATGTAACCGTTAGCGCTGCACCGGCCTACTATTCTTTCAACTCATCCAATACGGATGTAGCTACCGTAGATGATAACGGACGGGTTTCCGTGCTGGGAGAAGGAACGGCTGAAATAACGGCCAGTTTGGACGGCCTGGATGCAGACGGAGCGCTGATCATTGAATCATTAGGTGATTTTACGCCTGCCCCGACACCTGACGAGGATCCATCTAACGTGATCTCAATATTCAGTGATGCCTATGAAAATGAACCGGTTGATTTTTACAATGGCTTTTATGAACCGTTTCAAACAACCACCTCGAATGACTTTGTTGTAGACGGCAACAATGTCCTGGGATATGAAAACTTCAATTTTGTGGGAATTGAGTTTAACCAAGACGTGCCTACGATTGATGCCAGTGAAATGACGCATCTCCGAATGGACATATTCTTTCCCGATGAGATACCAGACAATTCTGCACTGACGATTAATCTCGTTGATTTTGGCGCTGATGCATCTTTTGGCGGAGGGGATGATTCCGAGGTTTCTTCAACTTTGCGGCCGACTACGAATCCTGCATTGGTTTCAGGTGAGTGGATCAGCGTTGATTTTGATATCTCCGGTTTGGCAAACAGGTCTACCCTGGGCCAAATTGTGCTGGATTCGGACTCCGGTGCCGGATTACAGGGAGCAACGTTGTATGTAGACAATATCTACCTGTACGACAGTTCAGCTGAAGCTGAATAAAAAAAGAATGAGAAGACCGTTTTCAGTATAGCTGAAAACGGTCTGTTTTAACCAGGTGTGGATGTCTTTTTCAGAAAGTTGAAGTATCACATGTACACATTGAATGAGCTTATGAAAAACGATTTACAACTATACCTCCTCATCTTTTTGGCAGCTTTTGTGCTTACAGGCTGCGGCACAGAGAATGAAACGGAGGAAGAATCCTACACGGACATTGTCTGGCAGGATGAATTCGATACAGACGGACCTGTTGATTCCGACCGCTGGATCTTCGACATCGGTACAGGGGAAGAGATATTCGGTCAGCCGGGATGGGGTAACAACGAACAGCAGTACTACACCGACAACCCTGAAAATATCCGGGTAGAAGATGGAATGCTCCAAATCACTGCAAGGAATGAAACGGTAGAAAACTCTTCATACACCTCAGCTAAAATACTGACCAGAGGAACATTCGAAACTACCTATGGACGGTTTGAGGCTCGTATTCAGCTACCTTTTGGCCAGGGGATCTGGCCGGCATTTTGGTTGCTGGGCGATGATTCGGACGGTAACGAAACCTGGCCGCAAATCGGTGAAATCGACATTATGGAGTATCGCGGACAGGAACCAACAGTTATCCACGGAAGTGTTCACGGACCGGGTTATTCAGCCGGCCAGGCAGTAACGGATAGGTATACTATCTCAAATGGAAGGTTTGATACGGAATTTCATGTCTTTGCAATTGAATGGGGACCCGATTCTATTAAGTACTTTGTAGATGACGTGATGTACAATGAGATCACTCCGGATGATGTAAACGGTGAGTGGGTATTCAATGATAATTCTTTTTACATCATCTTAAATGTTGCCGTAGGCGGAACGTTTGTTGGCTCTCCATCCCCCCAAACACCCTTTCCCCAAACGATGCTCGTGGATTATGTGCGTGTATACAAGGAGTAATGGAGTTCTGTGAAAATGAAAAATGACTTACTTAACCCATAAATAGTTTTATATCGTGTCTATCACTGTTCAAAATATTCAAGACGAAAGCTGGTTCAGGATAACGGAGTACAGTAAGCTGCGTCCCTTTTTGATGAACATCGTCAGTGATTCAAATCTTTGGATGTTCATTTCAAGTAATGGCGGTGTTACATCGGGGAGAAAAAACCCTCAGTATGCGCTCTTTCCCTACTACACGGATGATAAACTCACAGACCTTGCACATACCACAGGAAGTAAAACGATCTTACAGGTTGTGGAAGGAGATGAAGTTCTGGTTTGGGAACCATTTTCAGACCGGAATGCATATCAATTTAAAATCAGCCGGAACCTGTATAAAAACTGGTACGGCAATAAGGTGATGTTTGAAGAGGTGAACCACGATCTTGGTTTAACCTTTCGGTACCAGTGGAATTCAAGCCACAGCTACGGATTTGTAAAAAAATCAACTCTGATAAACACACTCAACACCTCCCGGGACATTACAGTTTTAGATGGCATTCAAAATATCATGCCGTACGGTGTGAACAGTGAGCTGCAAATGCGATCGAGTAACCTGGTAAATGCCTACAAACGCAACGAGCTGGTGAAAGAGAGTGGATTGGGCATTTTTGCTCTGAGTGCTATAATTGTAGATAAAGCAGAACCAAGCGAAGCTCTGAAGGCGAATGTAGCCTGGTCAGCGGGGTTAGCCGACCCGAAATACCTGCTCTCCTCTCTGCAGTTAAACCGGTTCAGGCAGCAAAAGCCGCTTGAGGAAGAGGTTGACGTGAAAGGAGAAAAAGGGTCCTACTTTGTGAACGCTGAACTCCGGCTTCAGCCACAGTCGGACCACGGGTGGTCAATGGTTGCTGATGTAAATCTTGACCAGTCGCAGGTTGTAAATCTCAGCACATCAATCCGGGAGAATGAGAACTTTTTTGAACAGGTTAGCGAAGATATTGAACGCGGAACGCAAACGCTGAAAGAGCTTGTAGGCGGGGCTGATGGCCTGCAACGCACAGGCGATCCTTTCATGGACGCGCGACATTTTAGCAATACACTGTTCAACATTATGCGGGGCGGCACCTTTGATCATAACTACCAGATTGAAAAAGCTGACTTTCTCACCTACCTGAAAAAAGCGAATAAAGATGTATACAACCAAAGTTATTCGCTGCTGAACCCACTGGACGATACATTCACACTTTTTGAGTTGGATGAAATACTGACCGGGCAGGAAGATGCGAATTTGTATCGCCTGGGCAAGGAGTATCTGCCCTTAAAATTCAGCCGGCGCCATGGCGATCCCAGCCGTCCGTGGAACCAGTTTTCCATCAACACGCACGACGAACTGGATGGATCGAAGGTGCTGGATTACGAGGGCAACTGGCGGGATATTTTTCAAAACTGGGAAGCTCTTGCGCACTCCTACCCGGCATTTGTAGAAGGAATGATTTTTAAATTCTTAAATGCGTCCACTTTTGATGGCTACAATCCCTACCGGGTAACCAAAGACGGGTTCGATTGGGAAACAATTGAGCCGGACGATCCGTGGTCGTATATCGGGTACTGGGGCGATCACCAGATTATTTACCTGCTGAAATTTCTGGAGTTTTATGCAGAATATCGTCCTGAGGAATTTCTCTCACTGTTTGAAGAAGAGTCGTTTGTTTATGCAAATGTGCCTTACAGGATAAAACCCTATGAGAAGATTGTTCAAAACCCCAAGGATACAATAGACTTCGAAGAAGATTCAGACCGGAACATCCGGCTGGATGTGGAGCAGAAAGGAGCCGATGGAGCACTTCTTGGCAGCGAATTAGAATCAATCATGCACGTTGGTTTTTTAGAAAAGATTCTTGCCCCCGTACTTGCCAAAGTCTCCAATTTTATTCCAGGGGCCGGTATCT
The DNA here is from genome assembly GCA_041686215.1 of Balneolaceae bacterium. Classification (GTDB taxonomy): domain Bacteria; phylum Bacteroidota; class Rhodothermia; order Balneolales; family Balneolaceae; genus SW132. The sequence goes on from JAWLEH010000008.1 coordinate 19,086, forward strand.
GGATGAATACCCAGCGGCCTGAGTGGAATGATGCCAATAACGCACTGGTGGGCAATGGTGTTTCCATGGTTACGCTTTGCTATCTCTACAGGTTTTTATCGTTTTTTGAGCAGATTTTAAATGATTTAGCCAGGGATACTGCGCCGGTATCCGAAGAACTGGCCGCATATTTTGATGAGATCAGGAAAATTCTGGACCATCATTCCGGGATGCTGAACGGTTCAATTGACGACAAAACCCGAAAGCAGATCACTGAAAAATTGGGCCGTGAAGGCAGTAAATACAGGGAAAAGATCTATAAACATGGATTCTCGGGCAACAAGCGCGTGATTGATATCGACGTCTTCAGGGATTTTGTTGGCACCACCAGGAGTTATCTTGAACACACCATCAAGGCGAATCGCCGCGACGATCACCTGTACCACTCGTATAATCTCATGAGCATGAACGGAGATGGTATTTCCGTATCACGCCTTGAAGAGATGCTGGAGGGCCAGGTGGCTGTGTTAAGTTCCGGTTTCTTGTCTGCTGAGGAATCACTCCAGGTTCTGGATGCACTCCGCAGCAGTTCGCTCTATCGTGAAGATCAACAGAGCTATATCCTGTATCCAAATAAATCGCTGCCCGGATTTCTTCAGAAAAACATCATACCGGAGAAGGCTGTCAAGGAATCGTATCTGCTCCAAAAACTCGTGTTCGACGGAGATCGTCGGGTTATACATAAAGATGCGGAAGGGAAGTATCACTTTAACGGGAATTTCACAAATGCCCGCGACCTCAGCCAGACCCTCGATAAACTGGAAAAAACGGAATATGCATCTCTGGTTGAGAAGGAGAGGGAGAAGGTTTTGCAAATATTTGAAGATGTATTTAACCATAAAGCATTCACGGGCAGATCGGGGACGTTTTTTGCCTATGAAGGGCTGGGCTCCATCTACTGGCATATGGTATCCAAGCTGCACCTTGCCGTGGAAGAGGTGTGTGAGCAGGCAACGAAAGAAGGGGCAGGTGATGAGGTCCTGAGCCGATTATATGATCATTTTGATGAGATAGCAAAAGGCATTGGCGTGCATAAATCACCGGAGGTATACGGTGCATTCCCAACGGATGCCTATTCCCATACCCCATTCCACCGGGGGGCACAACAGCCGGGCATGACCGGCCAGGTGAAGGAAGATATTCTAACCCGTTTTGGTGAACTGGGAGTGAATATAGAGGATGGATCTTTGAACTTTAGCCCCTTTTTGCTCACTAAAGATCAGTTTGTGCAGGATAAGAAGGAGGTTACGGTGGTTTCCGCTGATAATTCAAAACAACAGATTATCCTGCCTGAGGAAACACTTGGGTTTACATGCTGCCAGGTTCCGGTAACCTATACCACAGGAGAGATCAACAAAATGGAGATTGAGATGTCTGACGGTTCAAAAAAATCTTTCAGCAGCCTGAAACTCGACCGTGAAACATCTGCACATATTTTCCATCGTACCGGCCGGGTTCGGCAAATCGCGATTGTACTTCGTGACGGGCAGCTTCGGCAAACCTCCAACCAAACCTCAAACCAATGAAAAACCGGTTGTACTATCTGATTTTTATGGCATCGGTGCTGCTTATGGCATGCAATCAACAATCGAATGAACCTATGAACACTACTTCACCTACAGCCGAAGAAATTCTGGGTAGCCCCGATTACCAGGCGATCTCATACAGCGGCTACCGCGAAATTACGAGAGATATCCAGCCTACCATTCCCGAGCTGAAGGAAGACATGAAAATTCTGGCCGCGATGGGAATCAAAATCGTGCGAACCTATAACCTCTACCTCGATGCGGTTCCGAATTTACTCCGGGCGATCAGTGAGATGAAAGAGGAAGACCCTGATTTTGAAATGTATGTGATGATGGGAGCCTGGATTGATGCCAAACATGCGTGGACAGATCATCCCGATCGTATCCGCGATGAAGATCACCCCCGTAATCCCGAAGAGATTGACCGGGCCGCGAAGTATGCCGCTATGTATCCTGATATCGTGAAAGTGATAGCGGTTGGCAATGAGGCGATGGTTCACTGGCAGCAGGAGTATTACGTGGAGCCGGGCATCATTCTGAAATGGGTTCAGGATCTTCAGGAGCGAAAAGCAAACGGGGAGATTCCCGAGGGCGTATGGATTACCAGTTCGGATAACTTCGCGTCCTGGGGAGGCGGCGGAGAGGAGTACCACAAAGAGGACCTTAACGAGCTGATCCGGTCGGTAGACTACATTTCGATGCACACCTACCCGATGCATGATACCCACTATAACCCGGAGTTCTGGGGAGTCCGTGAGTCCGAAGAAGATCTGTCGGACATGGAAAAAATTGATGCAGCGCTGGATCGGTCACTCGAATACGCTGTAGATCAGTATCAAAGCGTGGTGGATTACATGCAGAGTCTTGGCGTGGATAAAGAGGTTCATATCGGCGAAACCGGATGGGCAACAGTGTCCAATGGGCAGTACGGCAATGACGGATCGCGAGCAACAGACGAGTATAAAATGAAACTGTTCCATGACATGATTCGCGAGTGGTCGGATCAGAACGAAGTGTCGGTCTTCTATTTCGAAGCGTTCGACGAAAAATGGAAAGACGCTGAAAATCAGCAGGGTTCGGAAAACCATTTTGGGCTAATCAACCTGGAGTCGGAAGCTAAGTATGCTCTTTGGGATCTGGTGGATGAAGGCGTGTTTGACGGCCTGACCCGCGACGGCATGCCGATTACGAAAACGTTCGATGGCGATATGGAGAAGCTGATGGAAACAGTGGAAGTGCCACCGACAGAGTCAGAAATAATGGCAAGACAATAATGAGGAATGAGGTGCTTATGGAAGCTAACATTGGATACCTGCTTACGATACTACTTATCGCTGCGTTAATGGCCGGATGTGCAAACTCTGACCGTCTCGAGATTGAAGTCTTAGAGACATCAGCGAGCGGAAATCAGCTGTCAACGGTGACGGAATTTCCGGAAGCCGATTCCAGCGTGCGGATCTCGATTAGTCCGGATGAGACTTACCAGCAGATCACGGGGATCGGCGGATCCTTCACAGAGGCCTCCGCTTACCTATTAAATCAACTGAGTGATGAAAACAGGGATAGGATCCTCGAGGCCTACTTCGGAGAGTCAGGGGCGAAATATTCGCTTACCCGAACGCATATGAACTCCAGCGATTTCTCACTGGGTAATTACTCTTATGCACCTGTTGAAGGAGATACCGAACTCGAAAACTTTTCTATAGAAGAGGACCGGGATGATATCATTCCCATGATAAAAGATGCGATGGCCATCTCAGAAGATGGGTTCAAGATCATATCCTCACCGTGGACGGCTCCGCCATGGATGAAAGACAATAAGGAATGGGAGGGCGGAAAGCTCCTGCCGGAATATTATGATACCTGGGCATTGTTCTTTTCAAAATATCTGAAAGCCTACCAGGATGAAGGCATTGATATCTGGGGCGTAACGGTGGAGAACGAACCTCTGGGCAACGACAGCAACTGGGAGAGTATGCACTATACGCCGGAAGAGCAGAATGAATTTGTGAAAGGTCATCTTGGCCCGGTTTTAAGAGAGGAATGGCCGGATGTGAAAATTCTGGGCTACGATCAAAACCGCCACGAGGAGCTTATTGAATGGGCGGATGCGATGTATGATGACGAAGAAGCCTCCCAATATTATGATGGAACGGCGGTACACTGGTACGCAAGCACCTACAAGATTTTTGCTGAAGAGCTTCAATATGCCCACCAAAAAGCACCGGATAAACATCTGATACAAACCGAGGGAACGGTAGATGCCGAGGTCCCAAAATGGAAAGACGACGACTGGTACTGGGCCAAAGAAGCAACTGACTGGGGCTGGGACTGGGCACCTGAGGATCGCAAGCACCTGCACCCTAAATATGTGCCGGTCTACCGTTATGCCCGCGATATCATTGGAACCCTTAACAATGAAGTGGACGGCTGGATAGACTGGAATATGGTGCTGAACCGCCAGGGCGGCCCAAACTGGGCTGAAAACTGGTGCGTAGCTCCGGTAATTGTTGATCCGGATGCTGACGAAGTTTATTTCACCCCGCTCTATTACACCATGGCTCAGTTCAGCAGGTTTATACGTCCCGGAGCCGTAAGAATAGGACATCAACAATCTGAAGAGGGATTACAGCTCACAGCAGTACAAAATCCCGATGACACAATTGCGGTGGTATTGCTGAATCAGGATGAGAATTCAAAAGGAATAGAATTAGAGCTGAATGGCAAAACAGCCTCCTTTGCAATACCGGGAAAAGCTATTCAAACAGTTGTTATCGCGGCGAATAAATGATCGGTCTTAACTCATACATAAATATATAATAAATGTCTCAGCCAGAAGCTTTAAAAAAGAAGGTGCCCTATCGTCATAAGATAGCATTTGGCATGGGTATGCTGGCCAACCAGATGTTTCCCGCCACATTGGGAATATTCATGGTGGTGCTGGTGCAGAATCTTGGATTTCCGGGTTGGATGTGGGGTATCGTCTATTTTCTGCCGAGGGTACTTGATGCAGTTACTGATCCTATCATGGGATTTATCTCAGACAACACAAGATCAAGATTTGGACGAAGAAGGCAGTATGTGATTACAGGTGCGGTAATCATGGGTGTTGCTTTTACGATCATGTGGCAGCTCTATGCAGATAACTCGGTCAATTATAACTTCGGCTATTTCTTATTCTGGTCGTTTGCCTTCTACATTGGCTTAACCATATTCAGTGTGCCTTATGTGGCTATCGGATATGAAATGAGTGACGATTTCCATGAACGAACCGAAATTATGGCCATTGCACAGTGGATTGGACAATGGGCCTGGGTTATTGCTCCATGGTTCTGGGTGATCATGTATGATCCGGAATGGTTCCCAACCGCTGAAGTAGCCACACGCGAACTTGCGATATGGGTTGGGATAACTTTTGCAATATGTGCTATGATTCCGGGGCTTTTCATCCCAAGCAAATCTACCGTAAACGAGGATTATGAACCTCTGACGCTAAACAACATTAAGCGGAGCCTGAAAGAAATACTCAGGGGATTCAAGGAGGCTTTTTCATCCGTCCCGTTCAGAAAACTCTGTATTGCTACGTTTTTCATCTTTAATGCCTTTAACACCGTTGCCGGATTTTCTTTCTTTATTATTGTCTGGTATTTGTTTGGCGGAGACGCAGGCGAAGCAGGTATCTGGACCCCGCTTTTTGGTAGTGCCGGCGCACTGGTGACCACCTTTTTGGTTATCCCGATTGTAGCCAGAATGTCAAGATTACTTGGCAAGAAAAATGCATTCATGATCGCGCAGACGATCGCCCTGTTCGGGTATGCGAGTCTGTGGTTTCTGTTTGTTCCGGGAGAACCGTGGCTGTTTTTGCTGGCCTTACCCTTTCACTCGTTCGGGATCGGGAGCTTATTTGTGTTGATGATGTCGATGACTGCTGATGTTATTGATATTGATGAGCTTAAATACGGAAAACGGAGAGAGGGAATTTTCGGGGCCATCTACTGGTATATGGTGAAATTCGGTTTTGCAATTGCCGGGGGATTAAGCGGGGTTATTCTTACCGTAGTCGGTTTTGATGGAAATCTGTCAGTTCAGCCTGAAGGAGCGATCACCGGATTGAGAATTTTCTTTTCGGCCCTGCCGATGTTTGGAACGCTGGTGGCACTTTGGGTCATGCGTGATTATGATGTAACCGAAGAAAAAGCAAATGAGGTCCGGAAAATACTGGATGCACGCAAGGCAGAAAAAGAAGCAGCTCCGGCGCCCTATTTTTATCAGAAAGACAAGTTACTTTCTATGACTTCTGTTGATCCGGAAGCGAATGCCATTGCAGCGGAGATCAGCAATCTCAGTATCAAGAAGTTAAAGAAATGCTTCAAGGAATCGCTGAAGAGCGGTATTCACGGGTTTTGTTTTAGCCCTTACCTTGAAGGCCAAAATCTGGGTGATCAGCTATCAAGAGAACAAATAGAGAAAAGAATGAGGGTCGTGGCTCCGCATGCTAAATGGGTCCGTTCATTCTCATGCACCGACGGTAACGAATATATCCCTGAAATTGCCAAAGAGATGGGGCTAAAGACGTTGGTTGGAGCCTGGATTGATGATGACCTGGAAGCAAATAAAACAGAGATAGAAAATTTGATCAAAATTGCCAAAGCGGGTCACACCGATATCGTCACTGTGGGTAACGAATGCCTGTTGAGGGGAGAACTGAGCGAGGATGAGATCATAGCGTACATCAACCAGGTAAAAGAGGCTATACCCGGAGTGAAGGTGAGTTATGTAGATACCTACTATCAACTCCACCAGAACCCGGAAGTGATTGAGGCTTGTGATGTTGTACTTGCCAACTGTTATCCATTCTGGGAAGGCTATGATGCCGATCACTCATCGGTGTATTTGCAAAAGATGCATGAAGTAATAAAAGAGGTTTCCGGTGATAAAAAAGTCATTATCGCAGAAACAGGCTGGCCTACCTACGGGAAAAACGTGGACCAGGCTGAACCGTCCGTTGAAAATATGATGAAGTATTTCATCCGCCTAAAAAAATGGAGTGAACAGCAGGAAGTTGAAGTGTTTTACTTCTCTTCATTTGACGAATCCTGGAAAGCCCGGCATGAAGGGGATGTAGGGGCGAGATGGGGACTTTGGAATAAAAATGAACAGCTAAAAGTAAACTAAGATGTCTTACAGAAAAGAAAAGTATTTGAGTTACAAGCAGTCGGCAGCTGTTTCCGAGCTGAACTACATCGATGATATACCGGATGAGGATATCAGTAACCTGTTTCTCGAGGTGCTGAACGACGGCATCCACGGGTTTTGCTTCAGCCTCTATGAAGAAGGACAAAAGCCCGGTATAACGGTATCTGAAGAACAGATTCGCCGCAGAATGAACATACTTAAACCCTATACATCCTGGATTCGCAGCTTCTCATGTACTGAGGGGAACGAACTGATTCCCAAAGTTGCAAAAGAATATGGCTTAAAAACCCTGGTAGGTGCCTGGCTGGGCAGCGATGCCGAAAAAAATCGCGAGGAATTGGATAACCTTGTGAAGTTAACCGAACAGGGGCTTGTGGATATTGCTGCAGTTGGCAACGAAGTGTTATACAGGGAGGATCTGACTGAAGAGGAACTCACCGGCTATCTTAAGGAAGCAAAAAAAAGGATTCAGGGAGTTCCTGTTGGTTACGTGGATGCGTATTATGAGTTTGTACAGCGTCCGGGAATCACCGAAATATGCGATGTGATTTTAAGTAACTGTTATCCGTTCTGGGAGGGAACGAGCATTGAGGACTCTTTTCAGCATATGCGCCAAATGTACTACCAGGCAAAAGAGGCCGCGAAGGGCAAACAGGTAATTATTACTGAAACCGGCTGGCCCAGCCGCGGAGAGAGTCTCGGGGGAGCGGTTCCGTCCCGGGAAAGTGCCATGAAATACTTTATAAACACAAACCTTTGGTCGCAGGACGAAGATATAGAAGTGTTCTATTTCTCTTCATTTGATGAGGCGTGGAAAACAGGAGATGAAGGAGAAGTAGGCGCCTACTGGGGGATCTGGGACAGTGCCGGTCAATTGAAATTTTGAGAAATCACGAATATTCAAAGCTTAAGAAATTTGGAAAGAAATACCTGAAAAACAGTAATCCTAACCCTAAATCCTAACCAACCATCAACAAAACGAAAAAAACGCTACATAAACAAACAAACTCTAAATATTAGACTCATGAAAACAACAATATTAACATTCTTATTAATGGCAATTACTGCTGTAGGTTTTGCGCAAGCTCCTACAACCAATGCAGATGATCCGGAAAACCGGGAAGCTGAAAATGTAATCTCTATTTATGGAGATTCATATACAACGGTAGATGGCGTAAATTACGACCCGGACTGGGGCCAGACTGGCCATCAAGAGGTGAATCCCGCTTATGATCCGGAAACTGGAAATGTTGTCCTGGCGTATCCAAACTTCACTTACCAGGGAACAGAATTTCCGGCTCAAAACGCTGCTGAAATGGAATACCTTCACGTAGACATCTGGGTTCCTGAAGGTGCTGACCGAATCGTAAAAGTTTCACCTATAGATAATAGCGGCTCAGGACCAGGCGAAGTGCTGGTAGACGTACCCACTACTCCGGGTTCCTGGAACAGTGTGGACATTCCAATCGAAGATTTTACAGACATGACCTGGCAGTCTGTATTTCAGATAAAATTCGACGGACAGTTCAACTCCGACGGATCTGCAAATACAGAACCTTTCGACATCTACCTGGATAATATTTTCTTTTGGAAAAATGCCTCTACTCCAGAGTCGGACGCAACACTGAGTGATCTGCAGGTTGATGGTGAAACCATAGAGACCTTTGATCCGGGTGTGCAGAATTATACCATCAATTTAGTAGCCGGCACGACAACGGTGCCACAGATTACTGAGGCAACTCCAACAAATGAAAATGCTTCTGTGACGATTACCCAGGCAGATGGCATCCCGGGTGACGCAACCGTTGATGTAGAATCTGAAGATGGAAACAATGAACGAACTTATACGGTCTCTTACGAAGCAAATATTCCCGGAGAAGGTGCACCGGAGCAGCCCGCAAGAAATGCTGAAGATGTTATTTCAATATTCAGTGATGCCTATACCGATATTACTGTCGATACGTTTTCAGCCGATTTCGATGATTCGGATATCGAGGATGTAACCATTGATGGTAATCCGGCTAAGCAAATAGACTTTACCAATTTCATTGGTATTGATTTCCAGAGCAACAGGCAGGATGCATCAGAAATGACTCATTTCCACATGGATTTCTGGACAGGAAACGATACTGCTGACAAATCCTTTAACCTGAAGTTTTCAGAGTGGGGTGGCACTGATGATGAAGTTTCTGCTTTTGAATACTCGGTAACTAATGCATCAGATCCGGCTCTTGAAAGTGGACAATGGGTCACGATTGATGTGCCCCTCGACTCCTTTACAGGAGATGTGACACGAAGTGACATCGCACAGTTCCTGATTACATCCAACCTGGATGTTGTATATGTAGATAACATTTATCTCTACAGAGAAGGCGATGTAACTGAAGAAACCATTGAGGATTTCTCACTGCTTTCACCGGCTGACGGCACTTCTTTAAGCCTGTCAGGTGACGGAACAGATGAGGCAGAAATTACATGGGAAGAAGCAGAATCAACGGGTGAAGTAGAATACACCTGGCATGCGGATCTGCCGGAAAGTGATTTCTCTGATCCTCTCGTAAGTATATTGTCTGATAACAACGGGGAAGATCCTTCACTGACCCTTACGTTCGAGGCGATTGACCAAACGCTTGCCGGACTGGATGTGGAAGAGGGCGAATCCATTGATCTTGAATGGACCGTAACGGCACAATCGGGAAGCACCGTTAAATTTGCTGAGGAAATCTTCGATATCACGATCTCACGAGATCTGAATGTGTCGAATGAGCTGGAAACATCTCCAAACTCCTACGAGCTGAACCAGAACTATCCGAATCCGTTCAATCCTTCAACAAACATCACGTATTCCATTCCGGAAAGCGGTGATGTAACCCTTGAAGTGTTTAACATTCAGGGACAGCGGGTTGCTACACTGGTAAACGGAAGACAAAGCGCAGGCTCACATATGGCCACTTTTGATGCCTCAAATCTGGCCTCGGGTGTTTACACCTACCGGCTTGTATCCGGCAACTATGTAGAGGTTAGAAAAATGTTGTTGATCAAGTAAGAAGAACCTTCAGCAACCAAATCGTACAAAAGCCGGCCCCTTTAAAAGGCCGGCTTTTTTTATATCCGTATAGTAATTTTTTCTATTATAATGTAGCCTTCGCAGAGAACGCCCATTTCGAATTCTCAAGGATTTGCCATTTAAATAACTATATTCCGCGAGTGGAGTTTTTCATCGGCATGAATAGTTGTTTCGCATTGCGATGGAATGTTTTTATACTTTTTCGGAATTGATCTACCATCAATAAATATCTGCTTTTGTGAAAATATTTCTCACTTTCTTGTTGATTCTATTGGCAGGCTCCAGTACTGTACTTTTCGGTCAGCAACTGCCGGAAAAAGGTGTACCCTTGTTGCAAAACTACTCACCGGCAGAATATGATCACAAAGGAAAAGTCTGGGATATAGACTCCGCGCCAAACGGAATTGTGTACATGGCTTCAGATAAGGGCCTGCTCGAGTATGACGGAACTACGTGGAAGCACTACAAAGGCAGTGAGGGGGTTACACGGTCGGTGCGGGTTGTCAGCGACACATTGATTTACACAGGTTCAGACCTGGATTTTGGCGTTTGGAGACGAAACGCGTACAACGATTTTGAGTATCGCTCGCTTTACCCCTTTAAAGAAGATTTAAGTGAAATAAACGAAGAGTTCTGGGATGTTCACTACCTGGATGAGACTCCTTATTTTATTTCTTCAAGTAATATTTACGTACACCGTAACGGAAGTCTGACCAAAATTCCTGCACCCGGCGAAATCAATAGCAGTTTTTTGCTGGATGATTCTATCTATTTTTTTGATGAGCAAGAAGGAGTGTTTTTGCTGGATGATTTATCACCCCGCCGACTGTTCGGGACGGGAAACACACCCTTTGATATTGTCGGGATATTTGCGGAGGATGACAGCCTGGTGCTGGTCACCCAAAATTCGGGGCTTTACAGGTATAAGTCAGGTGATTTTAGCCGCATAGACAGCCGTTTCTCTGACACACTTGAGGAAGCCAATGTGTTCAGTTTTGAGAAGATAAATGAATCACAGTATGCGTTTGGAACAATTTTGAGGGGATTGTTTATCAGCGATCGAGAGGGTCGAATAATCCACAACATTAACAAAAACAAGGGGCTTCAAAACAACACGATTCTGGGGTTGCACTACAGCAATGCAGGAAAACTCTGGCTTTCGATGGATTACGGAGTATCTAACCTCGATCTCGGTAGCGAGTTTTCATTTTTTTATGACTACAGAGGTGACTTTGGAACCGCCCATAGCGCAGTTCTGGATGGAGATACGTTCTATATGGGAACCAACCAGGGGCTCTACAGGGCAAGCTGGGACGCCCTCAATGATAGCAGAGAATTCTACGAGTTTGGTCTTGTGCCCGGAACTGAAGGTCAGGTTTGGACGCTTCAAACGATTGATGGTGAACTGTTTATGGGGCACGACCGCGGACTTTTTAAACGTGAGGGTGAGGGTTTTACCAGGATAAATGATGAACGCCGGGGTACATGGACGGTTGAACAGTACGGGGATTATTTACTTGCGGGCACCTACAACGGCATTTCTATTTTTCGAAAAAATGGTGGTGATTGGACATACCAGGATCAGATGGAGTTAATCCTTGGATCTTGCAACCAGGTTATGATTGAAGGCGAAAACACTTTGTGGGTGAACATCCCCAACTTTGGTGTGCTAAAGGCATCCCTGGATGAAAATCTTTACCCGGAAAATCGTGTCCATTTCCCAACCAGCCGCTTTAGGGAGAGTGATCATTATTTAGTTAAGGCTGACGATGGAATAGAAGTACATACGGAATCGGGTGTTTTTTTATTTGATGAGGTAAATGACAGGTTTGTTGAACGTGACGAAAATCAAAACACCCAGCCTGTGATTGATAATCTGAAGCTGCCGAACTCACAACCTAACCGGCTAAACGATCAGTACGAGTTTTACCCGGTTTATAATGGATTTGCACTCAAAAATCTCAAAAATGGACGCCAGGTACAGGAGTTTAATCCAAGACTCCAATTCAGAAACGTAGTGGCATTTAATAACGAGGAGAATACTCAGTGGGATACTGAAACTGTTTTGCCATATGAGCTGAACAATCTCAGGATTGACTTGAATGTGCCGAACCAGCAGGAGGTTTTGTATCAATACCGAACAGAATCCGGCGGTGAGTGGAGTGAGTGGTCGGCGAATTCAACGATTGAGCTGGTTGGACTTGATCATGGTTCACATACCATTACCGCACGTGCAATGATTGAGGGAGATGTTACCGAAGCGCGGGACCTGTCCATACAATTATCTACGCCATGGTATTTGTCATGGTTTGCCCTCACCGGTTATGTAATCCTGATATTTGGGTTGTTGTATGTTCTCTACCTTTGGCAAGAGATATCCCTGAGCAGGCAGAAGAAAAGTCTGCTTGCCAGTCAGCGGGATAATATGATCAAAGAAAAAGAGCGACACCGCATTCAGATTCAAAAGGTAGAGGAGGAAAAACTTCAGGCAGAAATTGAGCGGCTGAAAGAACAATTTAAAAGCAAGACCATTGAACTGGCGACAAAAGCGAAAGAAAATGACGAAAAAAACCGGATACTGTTAACGCTGAAAGAAAAATTTGATAAGCTTGAAGAGAATCCGAAAACCCTGCCTCACCGATCGCGTGAGATCAAGCAGATTATTGAGTCACACATCAGTTCTGATGATAACACGTTTGAAATTCAGATAGATGAACTTCACCAGGATTTCTTTGAAACACTGCGGACTCAATTTCCGGATTTGACCCTCTATGATCTGAGGTTGTGTGCCTACATAAAAATCGGTTTCGACTCCAGAGAAATATCAGAAATGCTCAATATTAAGCCCTCGAGTGTATACATCAGCCGGTCGCGTTTAAGAAAAAAGCTGGGCCTGGAGTCAGACGATGACCTTCACAGCTTTTTAAACTCGGTTTAGGGTAAGAAAGGCTAGTTCGCGTCACTTTTGCCGGGATGAAGGATCATTTTCAAGCTTATCGTTCAGCCTGAGAATCTGCTCGTCATAGTGTTCACGGTTGTAACTTTTGGTTTGGCGCAGCTGTTTGTACACTTTTATAGCTGATTTATAATTTCCCTGCTTTTCGTGAATAAGCGCCAGCGTTTCAGTTACAATATCGTCCACTTCAGCAGAGCGTTTGCTCAGGTCTATAGGATCTTCACTTTTATTATGATCTTCTTCAACCCTTATGCGTTTTTTTTCGACAAGCGAGAGCTTTGTAATAAGCTGATCGAGATCACGGATGGGATGAGAAGAATCGGCTGCAGGTGTAGTGGGCTGATACGCAGAAGAAGAACCGGGTTCGGGAATCCAGGCGTCAAAAAAGTCAGCATGCTGAATGTAATAAGGGAATCTTTTGAAAAATTTACTGCCCGGTGCCATTATTTTTGCAGAAAGAGCGTAGCGCAAAGCGGCATCCGGCCTGCCAGCTTTCCTGCTCAATATTGCAAGGATATAGTACCCGACGGCACTGCTGTTCCGTTTAGAGACGTGATTTTCTAATTTTTTAAGTGTTCCATCCGGATCGCTGTCAAACTGATCCAGGTAAATTTGGTACGATTCAGGTACCGGGCCTGTTGGCAAATCCATCTTTTCTATCAACCTTAGTGAGCCGTATTAACAGAGCAAGAGCCTTTCTGCGTTAGTTAAGACTCATTGTAATAAAATGTTAGCAATTTGGAGTGTACAAAAAAAAACAGTAACAGGCACACTCTATTTCAAATTTATTTGAAATAGAGATAATGTAAAACTTACCAATCACTTACGGCGTCGTTAAATGCGTTGTTTGCAATTTGTTGGAGTGCTTCTTCAGCCGCCTCAATTTCACCGTCTACCGGGTTATCGAGTACATCATAGGTGCCGTTTCCGGTAAAATTTTTACTGTATTCGGGTTCGTCGCTGTCAGCAAACTGAAAAGTGGCCCGCACAACAATTTGTATTTCATTTAAGTTAGCCTGCTCATCACCGCCAACACTAACCGGCCGGTTACTGTATGATTGGATGGAGCCTTCCATCCAGGAGTCTGCATCATCCTTGTCGTTATTTAATGACAGACGGCTCTGGTTCACAAACCGATTGATCAACGCATTATTCAGCCGGTCGCTCAGGTCACCCAATCCGCTTTGAGAGTTATCCTGAAAAAACGGGATATACACATTCCGGACACTGTTGGGAATACTCGTTCCGGTAAAGCTGTAGCTTATACAGGCAGACAAAAACAGAGATGCCCCAAGAGCAATGAGTGCCAGGGTACTTCTATTGTAGTTCATATTGATCCAGCTTTCTGTAGAGTGTGCGCTCGCTAACGCCAAGTGCTTCAGAAGCTTTTCGGCGGTTTCCTTCATACTTTTTTAACGCTTGCTGGATCAAAAACTTTTCTGCCTCTTCGATGGAGGGGATCTCATCATCGGAGAAAAAAGACTCAATACCGGGTTCTTCATCTTCGGTTTCTGAGAGATCGTCGCTTCGGTCCATCGAGCGAATACCGAGGCTTTCTTCACCTTCCTTGTTTGTATATACGGAGATGTCATTCGGGTCGAAATCTCTGGGCATGGCTTCGGGCAGCGCCTTGATCTCTTTATTGCTGAAGGATGAGTACAGGAATTTGGCCAGCATCTTTTTCAAGTCAGACAGGTCTGTCCTCATCTCAACAAGTGCCCTGTAAATGAGGGTTGGATCCTGCGATGGCCCTGCTTTATAAGATTCTTCCCGGTCTTCACCTTTTTCGCTGGCCACAACGGGAAGGTTATCGGCTGATCCGCGGTGCTGACGTCCTTTTAAATACTTTTGTAGCCGTTCCTTGTCGATAAACTGTGATTTTTCGAGTACCACAAGTTGTTCCGCTACATTCCGTAGTTCGCGAACGTTACCCGGCCAGCGGTAGGAGGTCAGAAGCTCACGGGCTTCATCCGAAAATCCTTTAAAAACAGAATCGTATTTGGATGAAAATTCGGTCACAAATTTCCTGAAAATGGGTATCACATCCTCCTGCCTATCCCTAAGAGGAGGGAGTTTGATTTTTACGGTGTCGAGCCGGTAGTAGAGATCCTCCCTGAAATTTCCTTCCTGAACTTCGTCCCACAAATCCTTATTCGTGGCGGCAATCACGCGCACGTTAGTGGTCTGCATTTTGCTGGAACCCACCCTGAAATACTCGCCGTTTTCAAGTACACGAAGTAATTTTACCTGTATATTTTTAGGTGTATCTGCGATTTCGTCAAGAAAAATGGTTCCGTTATTCGCTTTTTCAAAATAGCCTTTACGGGCTTCGTGTGCGCCGGTAAACGACCCTTTTTCGTGCCCAAAGAGTTCACTTTCGATGATCCCCTCCGGTATAGCTCCGCAGTTTACAATGACCAGGTCAGAATTTTTACGTTCACTGATGGAATGAATGGCACGCGCCGTTACATCCTTGCCCGTTCCCGTTTCCCCCTGCAGCAGCACGGTAATGTCTGTTTTGGCAATCTGCATGATTTTATCAACCACATGCCGGATTGCGGGCGATTCGCCGTTCAACCCAAATCGTTCCTGAAGTGCTTTTCTGTCCATAGAATCTGTTTTGTTGTCAGACCCCAAAAATAAGAAAGTTCCGCTTCTTACCATAAAAGGAAATGCGTATTTCAAACGAAACACACCAAAGTTAAAACACTTTGGCTTCAGCCTTTACATTTTGGGAAAAAGATTGTTTGTTTAGGGTTGTTTTAAAAACCCAATTACATTTGCCGATGGACTATCCCCGGTTTACGGATACGATCATTTCCAGACTCAGGAAGCATTTTACCAAAATATACGGAGAAGAACAGACGGAGCGATGCCTTCAGGAAACCCACAGTCTTCTTGAGTCGTATGAGCTCAAACCGATGCAAGATCCTGTTCCGCACAAAAATGTTTGGTCGCATAAAGACCATATTTTAATTACCTACGGTGATATGGTTCAACCGGAAGTTGGCGAGGCGGTTTGTAAACTGCACGTTCAGCATAAGTTTTTGAATGAGTATGCGAAAGACATCATCTCATCTGTGCATATTTTACCCTTCTTTCCCAGTACGTCGGATGATGGATTTTCTGTAGTTGACTATAAAAAAGTAGACTCACGGCTTGGCGGATGGGAAGATATTGAGAGGATGAGTAACGATTACCGGTTGATGGGCGACCTGGTAATGAACCACACATCGCGACACAGCAGCTGGTTCAAGAAATTTTTGAAAAAGCAGGAACCCTACACCGATTATTTTATCGAAGTTGACCCGGATACGGATATGAGCAGTGTTACCCGTCCGCGAAGTTCACGGCTTTTGACACCGGTACATACAGAAGATGGTGAAAAATTTGTGTGGACAACCTTTAGCGATGATCAAATTGATGTCAACTTCTCCAATCCGGAACTGCTCTTCCGGTATATCGATATCTTTTTGTTTTACATAAAGGAGGGTCTCTCGGTGATCCGCCTGGATGCAGTGGCTTACATTTGGAAAGAGATCGGCACATCGTGTATTCACCTGCCCGAAACCCACGAAATTGTGAAACTGATGCGCACGCTGGTCGACTTTTATGCCCCGGAAACCACAATCATTACAGAGACAAACGTGCCTCACAAAGAAAATATCAGCTATTTTGGTGATGGTGATGAGGCGCATATGGTATACCAGTTTAGCCTGCCGCCACTGCTGCTGCACGCAATCATAACTGAAAATGCGAAATATCTGACACTCTGGGCAAAGTCCCTGAATTCACTTCCGGAAAACTGTACATACTTCAACTTTACGGCTTCGCATGACGGCATCGGAGTACGTCCGCTGGAAGGCCTGGTTCCCCAGGATGAGTTTAACTCCCTTGTTGAAGGGATGAAACAGAAAGGTGGTTTCGTCTCGGAAAAACTGAATTCTGATGGATCTCTGAGTCCTTACGAACTCAACATCACCTACTTTGATGCATTTTCTGATTACAATGGATCACAGAGTGTGCAGGAGAGACGATACATCTGTTCACAGTTAATTATGCTGAGTTTGCGGGGAGTGCCGGGCATCTACTTTCATAATCTAACAGCTACCAGGAATAATATCCGTGGCGTCTCAATTACCGGGCGTTACAGGAGCATCAACCGGAAAAAGTGGAAGTATAACGAAATTGTTGAGGCGCTGAATGATCCCGATACAAATACCTACCGGATATTTAACCGGTACAGAGACATTTTGCAGAAACGAAATGAGCATCCGGCGTTTCACCCGTTTGGAGATCAAAAGGTATTTGATTTGGATGAAGATCTTTTCTGTATCCTTAGAAAAGACCCTGCGGACATTGAAAAAGTGTTGGTGATTGCAAATCTGAAAAATAAACGAAAAGAACTTGATTTCGCAGAAATGGATCTGCCGGTCGAAAACCACTCATCGTATAAAGACATTCTCTCCGGGAATACCTGTATTGAGGGAACCCATATTACCCTTGAACCCTACCAGGTTGCGTGGCTGGTTGTGTAGGTTTTTGTTATATCTGTTCCCTTATCAAAATTAAACCGGAGCCTGTGAGGAAAAAGCCTATACACACTCAAGAAGCTGCCGGAGCTCGGTTATAATTAAGTCTGGCTGCAGGTTTTTGGTTCGTCCGTCTTCCCTGCGCCACTTAAGTGAGCGTGCATCTCCGGCAAAAAGGGCCGTACGCATCCCAAGGTGATCTGCAGGATAAATATCCTTCAGCATATCATTTCCTGCAAACAGGTAGTTTTCCGGCTGCAGGTCGGGCAGTGCTTTTGCCGCCTTCTCGAGAAAATGCTCGTAAAATACCAGTCCCGGTTTTTTACGGGACTCTTCGTACGACCAGTGGAGCAGTTTTGGGTTAAAGCCAAACTCATCAAGGCTCTGCTCGGAAAGTGCTTCAAAGGCGATAGGTGTATAAAACTGAGAATTGGAAATGATGCCGAGATGAAGACCTTTCCATTTTAGTCCCTGAAGGGTTTCATAAAAGCCCGGCATAGGCCAGATGGGATTCATTCGCGCCTCAAACTCCACAGCCATGCGATCGTGATGGTCGGGCGTGGTGTTAAAGGCAATTAGTTTCTCGGCATACATTTGGTTCAGTACATGCCCCCACACTTTGCGAATATCCGGCTCGGGATAAGGAATACCGCTCGCTTTCAGCTCAACGATCTTTTCGGTAACCACTTTGTTATAAATTACAAACCCGCGGCTTCCGGCTTTTTTATCTGATACCTCTATTCCGGCACCTTCCAAAGCGTCAAGAAGAAGCTTTGCGTCGGATTTACCGTCGTCGATTCCAATATCTCCAACTCCCGATGCGAACAATGTGCCATAGAAGTCGAAAATAACAGCCTTGATACCTTCGATAGTTTTCAGGTCAGGCTCTGTGCCGGTATCTTCCGGTTCTAACGGACTTGACAGATCAATAAATCGCTGGCGTAACGTGTGAATGTCAGTCATTTTAAAGTTCGGCCGAATTTTTTTCGATACGCTTCAATTTCAATCATTGGCGGACGCTCTTCTTCCACGATGGAAATTTCGTTCTGCTTATATTTACTCTTGGTTACCTGGAATTGCCGGAGGATGGTTTCGTGATCTACGTGTTCGAATTTGCCAAGGGCCTGTGCGCGCTTCAGAAAGGTTTGCAGAATTCCGAACGACATTTTGCCAAGTGAGATGGTCGGTTTGTTTTCGTGAACCCGTTTGTCGAGGTCGGTTTGGGCAAAGGCTTCGAGGCCGTATTTGTTGTATACATCAATCAGGTGGGAGGTTTCCACGCCATACCCAATTGGGAAGGAAATCTGTTCAAGTACTTCACGTCTCACAGCGTATTCGCCGGAAAGCGGCTGAATAATGGTGGTGAGATCCGGAAAGAACAGGGAAAATAAAGGGCGCACCAGGATTTCGGTCACACGCCCCCCACCGGAGTTTCTCACACCGCCGGAAATGGCAAGCGGCCGGTCGTAAAACGCCTTTACGTACTTTACCTCTTCACGATAAATCAGCGGTGCTACCAGTCCGTATACAAAACGCGGGTGGATGTTACTGATATCGGCATCTACATACACAATAATGTCCCCTTTGAGCTGATGAATGGCTTTCCAAAGGTTTTCTCCTTTCCCCATTTTGGGTTCCAGCTCGGGTAAAATATCAGCTGAAAGATAGGTGTCTGCTCCGTATTTTTTGGCCACTTCAAGGGTATTATCGTCAGAGCCGGAGTCGATTACAGCTATTTCATCCAACAGTGGATATCGGTTCACGAGCTCAGATTTGAAAAGAATGACCTCTTTACCGATTGTCTTTTCCTCGTTCAGTGTAGGCAGACACAATGATATGGTAAGCCCCAGTTTTTCTTTGGTTTCAACGAGTTTTTTCAAATCCCAGAATTGGGAGTGATGATACGTATTGTTGTCAATCCAGTGTTGAAGATCACTCACAGTAGCCTCCGTCAGTTGCAATTAAAGTTCCGATGATCTGGGCCAGGCCTTTATAAATAGGGTCGATTTTAACGGATTCGTCCATTTTATGAAGCCTGTCACCTGTTGTGATTCCCAGTGTAAGTGAGGGTATTTTTTTATCAATCAGCGCAGCGAGTTCCGATGTGCTTGGTGCCAGGCGCGGTTCAATATCCAGTTCCTTCATAATAGAGCGTGCACACTCGTTGAGCGGATGTGCGTAAGGAATTCCTCCGGGACGCCTGTGTGCAAATACATCCAGTTCCACCTCATCACCGGTTTTGGACGACACCTCCATCACAATATCCTGAATGGTTTTACCAACATCAGTCACTACTTTCTCAGATTCGGAGCGTACTTCAAAACCAAGCGTGGCCTCCTTTGCAATAGTATTGAAAGAAGAACCGCCCGAAACCGATCCCATCACCACACTGGTGCGCGGGCGCTTGGGGAGGCGCATATCATTAATTTTGTTGATCACTTCGTTTAGAGTCAGAATCGCACTGGCATCCCCGAAACGAGACCAGTCGTATGTTTCGGGTACTTTACATGTGATTTCACCCCGCAGCATCCCGATTGACGTGTAGCTCAGCCGGCCAAGTTCAACGCCCTCAATACAAAGGGCGTGTTTAATGTCAAAGGTATTATTATCGAGGAAAAACCGGATTCCTTCCAGATCTCCACGGCCGAGACTCTTCACGCCTCCAAGTAGCACAAGATCATGCTTGAGTGTAATATCAAGCTCCTGAAGGATGTATGGCAGTGTTGCAAGTACGCCAATTCCCATACTGTTATCGGCAACACCGGGACCACTGATATGGTCGGCATTCACCTGCATCGTGTGGTCTGTTTTGGAAGAAAAAACCGTATCGGAATGTGCGTTAACCAATATGGCGCCGTTGCCTTCTGAACCTTCCAGCACGCCAATTCCATTGCCACAATCGTCGATAGAACTTTCTGATAGCCCGGCCTCATTAAACCGGTTGAGTAGAAACTCAATTTTTCGTTCTTCACCAAATGTGGGGGCAGGTATCTCACCAATCATCACCAGGTTGGCAAGTAGAATTTCCCTGAACTGAACCAGGTCTTCCTGAAGTTCAGCAAGGGATCCTGTTATTGTTTGTAAGCTCATAATAGTTGAATTGTTGATCTTTAAGTGTCAACGGTTTTTTAGGATAATAAAATAGCTTGGGTGTAGAATATAATGAAATAATATTACGAGACAGTCATGAAACTTCACATTTTATTAGTGTAAACAATTCACTGCAACTCTCGTTCAATGCTTTTCTGCAGATCCTGAAATTATTATTGAACAATTCATGGTTTGCCGGGTTTATTACCCTGAACGCGTTAAACTAAATTGCCTTACACGTCGATAACAGGTAAAGAGCAAGGCGCTCCATAAGATGCTTTACAGCCGTCCCCCCAATAAATCAGGTGACCTGCACATACAGGTAAAATAAAGTTGTAACGAAATGAAAAGTCGCTCGTCTCACCTCTGTAAGTTGTCGGTATTTTGTTTAAGTGGGCAGTTTCAAAAACCACGAACGGTAAAAGAATGAGTTATAATCTTTCCGACAACGCAATTGTTGATAAGGTAGTGCGCGGTGAAAAAGACCTGTACAGAGTGCTGGTAGACCGGTATTCACCTATGCTGTTTCATCTTGCCCGTTCTTTCGAAGGAAATGAGGAGGAGGTGAAAGGCCTGGTGCAGGAGATATTTGTAAAAGCCTATACAAGGCTTTATCAGTTTGGTGAGCGATCGAAATTTTCTACCTGGCTCTACTCAGTGGCCATAAACCACTGCCGGGACTATGCGAAAAATATTCGTCGGAACAATCGCCGGTTTAGTGAAATGGAAGATGAGTTTGCCGATAGCCTGCAGGGTGAAGAACCGGCACCGGACAAGGCTGTTGAATCAGGTGAAACCAGCCGGTTGCTGAATCGCGCTATACAGAAACTGAAACCCGAATATGCTGAACCCCTGCTGATGAAATACAGAGACGGAATGAGTTACAAGGCTATGTCAGAAATGCTGGATCTCACCGAATCGGCTCTGAAAGTGCGGGTGCACCGTGCAAGAGCGGAACTAAAATCATACCTGGACGGAAAAATCTGAAGAGGAGTAACAATGGCTGATAAAAATCTGAATCGTTTAGTAGCTGCTTTTTTGGACGGAGATTTATCTGCTGAGGAAGAGAAACAGGCTTTGCATAAAATAGCCGAGGATCACGATTCCCGGCAAATGCTTCGTTTTGAACGATTCCTGAGCGAAAAGTTCAGTAAAGAACTTGACCCGGAAACATTCTCTGTGCCGGCGCATTTTGCAGACGATGTGATGAACGAGATTTACCGGGTTGATGCTATTGCCGGCGAAGAATCTGGTAAAAGCAGGATAGCACAGGTAATTGAACAAGTAAACTCCTGGTTCCAGCCAAAGGAGTTCGTTATCAGACCGGGCCTGGCCGCTGTTCTTTCGGTGGTCGTAATTGCAACTGCGGCAGTTTTTGGATTGCAGGATACCGTGCAGGAAACAGATTCTGTAGCAGGTAATGATTCTGTTGAGATGATCTCCCACAACCCTGCAGATGAAAGAGTGTGGATTCGGTTTATTTATATCGATGATAGCGCGGATAACCTTGCGGTAGCCGGAGATTTTAGTGATTGGGAGCCTGTTACGATGGATCGGCAGCAGGTTGACGGAGAAACAGTGTGGACCGGGATGGTTCCGGTTCAGCGAGGTGAACATCACTATATGTTTATCAAAAACGGAGAGGAATGGGTTACGGATCCTCTTGCAGATGTTGTCCGGGATGATGGCTTTGGAAATAAAAATGCCGTGATCTACTTATGAAAATAGCGGGACTGCTTATTATGCTATTGACAATTTTCACTCATACCGCCTGGTCTCAAAACACGGAAATGCAGCTGTTTTTAGATTCTCGTGCCGGATACTCAAGCAACACGTTCCTGCACCCATTTGTAAACGAGTGGGATTCCAGGGACAGCGGAGTATATTCCCGGCTCTTAACAGCAGGACAGCTTTTCTGGAACCGGGGGGATGCATCAGTGAACCTGACCGCGGGAGGGTTTTACGAGCCTATTTTCGACAACCGGCCAAACTGGACGGGATTCTATGGAAGCGGAAACGTAAGCTACAGAATCTCTCAACAGTTTTCAGCCGGAATGGAATCATCCGTAAACCGGCTGAGCTCAGAATATGGTAGAAGCACCTACACCTTGATGCCAACCTTAAGCTGGTCACCCTCACTATTTACGAAGATTCGGGCCAGGGCGGGGTCCTCTTTCAGATCTTATTTTAACCTTCAAACAGAAGAGGGAGATCAGCGCGTCAGCGACAGGTTTGATCTCTATGGTGTGGAAATTGAACGGTGGCCATCATTGAACTGGAGAGTCACCGGAAGCTTGTTCGGCCTGATGGATCAAAACCTGGTAGAAAACCACAGTCTTTCATTTTCTCTTAGCCGGCTATTTCGAAACGAGGCATCGCTCTCGCTTCAGGTCTCTTTCAACCAGTACCTGAACCGATTTCTGATTGAAGGGGAGGCGGGTACAGGCGGCCCGCCGTTTGGAGAACCCAGGGACGGCACGGAGGATCAAATTGTGGAAGAAAGCGATCGCCTGTTAAAGAGCGGAATTTCATTTCAGTTTCCGGTAGCCGACAATCTGACTGCATCTGCTTCTCTTTCGCACCTTTCCTTTATGCCGGGGCTTGACGATTCGAGCATGGATGTAGAGCTTTCTGCCGGCATTCAATACCGGCTTTCTTTTACGGATGCCGTGAAGAGCCGCGGATCCAAACTATCAACCGACTGGGAGGAGAGGAAAGATGGAACCGTAATTCTGAACATAAGACACACTGGTGAGGGAGATCTCTATATTACCGGAGAGTTTAATGACTGGGAGCGCCCGGGCATACCGCTGCACAAGGTGAACAACAGACGCTATGCAGTGCAGCTGGAACTGGACCCCGGAATCTATGAATACAAGATTTTGCAGAAGGAGGAGAATGAAGTTCGATGGCTTGAGCTTTCGAACGAGACAATGACCGTTGATGATGGATTTGACGGCGAAAACGGGTTGATTATAATAGATTAGGAATGAGAAAGATGATGGAAAAGACACATGTAACGGATCTTTACCGGAAGCTACTGAAAAGTTTGCTTCTGTTGATGCTGCTTGGCCCGGTTTCGCTGGCTGCCCAGGACAGATCTCTGCAAAATGTGGTTGATCGCGCCTCGCAGGCCGGCATGGATCGAGACCGTATCTCTGAAATTCAGCAGAGAGCAAATCAAAGTGGTATAGGCGAGCAGGATCTTGCAGCGCTTTTGGAACCTGCTGTAGAGCTTGTTGAGCAGAATTTACCGGCTGATTTTGTAATACGGAAAATGATGGAGGGATTTGCTAAAAATGTGCCCGCGGGAAGAATGTCGCCTGTGCTGGAATCCATCCGGGAGAAAACACCGCAAGCAGCGTTACTGGCCGATAACTGGATGGCAAAACCGGAAGTAAACTCCTTCATGAAGTCAGTGGGTGAAAATCAATCGCGTTTCAGGAGAGATCTGATCAGTGCAAACCTTAAATCCCTTTCCCAAAATGTGGATGCCGGTGTACTTGAAGGGGTGCTATCCGAGCTTGGTCAGGAATCTGTTTTACGAGACCGGTCACCGCAGGCTGTTGTAGCCGCGGTGGGGGTTCTGCCTGATCTGCCTGAATCAGTTCTTCAGGAGGGAGGAGTGAGGGCAGTATTGGCAAGAGCAGTAGGAAGCGGATTTTCCGCATCGGATCTTCAGAAACTACCTGGTGCGATGAATGCTGCTGAACGCCGGAGCCAGCTGCCGGCTGCCTCGATTTTGAATGGCATGTCCGACCAGATTGGGAACGGTGTTCCTGCAAATCAGATATTGCAAAACTTATTTAATGGCAACATCAACGCCGGACCCCCTGAAGGAATACCCGGCCGTCCTGATAAAGGCCCGCCGGGAAGCAGGAATGGCAGTGGTTCCGGAAATGGAGGGTTCTAATTTTACCGCCTGCTACAGTTTGAATTACCATTATGATGTTAAATGACGCCACCAAGCTACATTGAAGAAAAATTAAAAAAAGTTAATAAATAGTGTAACCGATAGGAATCCGGGTCGTCATATCGACCTAACAACCTAAAACAAAGAATAAAAGAGGTACAAAATGGACATCTACAGAAATATAAAAACATTCGGTATTACACTTATTGCGGTGGCAATGCTAATGTGGGGATGTGAATCCTCAGTTGATTCCGGAAATGGAACGGGTACAGGATCAATGGTGGTGAAACTCCATGATGCACCGGTCGATTACGACGAGGTAAATATTTCGGTGGCCCGTGTTGAAGTGAATAACACCGAAAATGACGATGAGGGCTGGACTGTGATCAGCGAGCCGAATGAAACGTACAACATCCTTGACCTGGTAAACGGCGATATGGCTGTACTTGCGGATACTGAACTTGAAGTTGGAACCTATGAGCAAATTCGTTTGATTCTGAATGATGAGAACACTGTGGTCATTGATGGTGAAACATTCGAAATGTTTGTTCCCAGCGGCGAACAGTCCGGACTGAAGCTTAATATAGACGCAGAAATCCGTGAAGGGATCGAATACACACTTCTTCTCGACTTTGATGCGAGCCGGTCTGTAGTTCCGCGCGGAGCAACGGGCCTGTTTAACCTGAAGCCCGTCATTCGCGCAACGAATGAGGCAATTACAGGAAATATTTCAGGAACTGTGCAGCCTGCTATAGCAGATGCAGAAGTCTTCGCTATTCAGGATGATGATACGCTTTCTACAACATATGCGGATACTACATCAGGCGAATTTACGCTCGTGGGCCTGGAGTCCGGCAGCTATACGGTTTCTGTCGAGCCGAGAGAAGGAGGGTTTGAACCGGCATCACTGGAAGACGTGAGTGTCACCGTAGGAGAAATCAACGTTGTTGGAGAGATAGAGTTAAGCGCAACTGAAGAGTAGAGCTGATGAATGCATGCAGTTTTAGTGTAGTAGACAGCTGATCATATAACACATAGAAAAAACCCGGCTCCACAATGTGAAGCCGGGTTTTTTTATATAAAATTTAAAATCAATCAGGCAGTAACAATTTCTTTACTGAAAAACTCCTGGATCGTCGTTTTATACAGCGGTTTTCCAATAAGTGTGGCAGACGTGCACTCCGTAATTTCAACAGCTACATAATCTCCTTTTTGATAGTGTTCCCGGTCGAACACCACCATTTTATTGGTATCGGACCGGCCGCTGAGCTGTTCGTCAGATTTTTTACTGGCCCCTTCCGCTAATACAAGGTGAGTCTTTCCAATCTCGTTCTTATTGCGCTTTTCCTGAATCTCCATCTGCTGTTTGATGATTTCTGACAGCCGGCGCTTTTTTACCTTTTCCGGCACATCATCTTCATATTTCCGATGAGCCAGTGTACGTTCCCGTTCGCTGTAGGCAAACATGTATGCGAGGTCGTACTCTACCTGTGCCATAAGGCTCATGGTTGCCTCGTGCTCTTCTTCCGTTTCGCCGCAAAATCCTGCAATGATATCGGTTGACAGGCTCACACCGGGAATAATTTCCCGCATTCGATTTGTCAGCTTCAAATACTGCTCGCGCGTGTAGGGCCGGCGCATTCGTTCAAGCATGGTGTCACTGCCGGCTTGTGCGGGGATATGGATGTAGTTACACAAATTAGGCCGTTCGGCAATCAGGTGAAGTAGAGGCTCCGGAAAATCTTTAGGATGGGGTGACGAGAAACGGAACCGAATTTCAGGATCTACCTTACTGGCTTCATCCATCAGGCGGGTGAAATCGATCGACTCATACTGGTAGGAATTTACATTCTGTCCCAGAAGCGTGACCTCTTTGTACCCTTGTTCACTGAGCTGCCGAATTTCCCGTAAAATACTTTCCATTGGCCGGCTGCGTTCACGGCCGCGTGTGAACGGCACCACGCAAAAGGCGCACATATTATCGCACCCGCGCATGATGGATACAAAGGCAGTGAGTCCGTTATCGCTTGTTCGGACGGGAGTTATGTCGGCGTATGTCTCCTCAAGAGAGAGGATCACGTTTACGGCTTTTCGCCCGTCATCTACCTGAGCCAGCAGATTGGGCAGGTCACGATAGGCATCAGGCCCAACAACAATATCCACAAGCTGTTCCTGGTCGATGATTTTATCTTTGATGCGCTCGGCCATACATCCCATTACGCCGACAGTGAGATGTTGCTTCTCTTTTTTGATCGACCGAAACTCTTTCAGCCGGTTCCAGACGCGGGTTTCTGCGTTTTCCCGGATTGAGCAGGTGTTTACAAAAATAACGTCGGCATCTTCGGCGGTTTTTACCGGCGTCATGCCGTCATCCATCAGGATGGAGTTTACAACCTCGGTATCCGCGAAGTTCATCTGGCAGCCGTACGTTTCGATGTAGAATTTTTTATCTGACATAATAGAGTACCTGGTTTATTGTCCGGCCCCAAGATAAGGATCTTGCGGCAAGGGATAAACGTCTAACCGAGTGTTACTGTGTTTCCTGCACGGATATAAGTTCAACGTCGAAAATTAAAGCTGCATTGGGGTAGATACCCTGGGGTGGATCTTCTCCATATCCAAGCTCGCCGGGCATTACCAGTTCATACCGGGCTCCTTCCTGCATGAGCTGAAGGCCTTCTGCAAACCCGGGGATAACACCCTGCAGATTAAACGTAACGGAATCGTCAGATTCTCTTGAATCGTCAAATATGTCTCCATAAACGAATGTACCGGTGTATTCAACCTCCACATCGGCATTTGCAGATGGAGTTTCGCCGTCCCCTTCTTCGATTACGCGATACTGCAGGCCGCTTTCGGTAACGGTTACATCATCTTCCTGTGCATTTTGCTCCAGAAAGACAGAATCGAAATTACTGTCGTGCACAAGTTCGAGCTCAAAAATGAGCGTGGCACCAGGAGGGAATCCTTGCGGGGGGCGATCGCCGTAGGCCAGGTCTGCAGGAAGAACAAATTCGTATGTGGCCCCGATGTTCATCAATTTTAGGCCTTCTTCGAGGCCGGGGGGCAGCTCATTAAGAAACGAAATAGCTTTACTTCCACTTTCATACGTGTCGTTGAACTCCTCACCATCTACAAACGTGCCTATGAAATCAAACACAACAATCGACTCCTCCGTGGGGGAGATACCGTCGCCTTCTTCAATTACACGATATTGAAGGCCGCTTTCGAGCTCGGTGACACCCTCTTTTTGCCGGTTTTCCTCAAGATATTCAAGGTCAGCCGTGTTGTCGTATTCGTCAAAATCAGAACTTGTGGAATCGAGGCATCCTGCAAGAAGAAACAGGGATGACAGAAGTAACAGATGTTTAAATGGTTTCATAGGGTAGGTATTTGTGAATAAATTAAAAGTGGTTTAAATGAACTGCGAAGATTGATCTCCGTGAAATCCAGGTATTGAAAGTTTTAGGAATAACTGCTTTCGGGTAGATTCTGCAGGTGATGTTCCAACTCACTGAAAGTGGAGCAGACGTGCCGGTCAATCAAGGATGGCAGTTGATCATGATAAAATTCAGGTTCAGTGCAAGGGGTCCAAAAGGCCCGTAAATGATCAATCAGAGAAACAACCTGCACAATTTGATCCACATCAAAAAAGAGGACCTTACGGTGTAGCTCTTCCAGGTTGTCCTGGATTTGTTTTGCAAGCATTACTTTAAATGAGCTGTTACCGTGCTGATGTTTTTCAGTATCAAGATACAGGTTTTGGAGTGCAAAAACGTTAGCCCTGAATTGCCGGCAGATGTCGAGACAATCGGAGCGTGTGGCACCGTCAGGCGAAGATTCAGTGTAATAGTTGTAGTTTCTCATCAGTCGTTTGCCGGTGCCAAGACTCATAGCCGTGACGGCCGCCGCAAATGAGAGTGCAGAAGAATTCGGATCTAATTTGGCCATTTTTCGGGATTGGCCCGCCAGCTGTTTAAAAGTTCAAGATCACGTTTCTGAATAGCTCCTTCTTCAAGAGCAACATCAATCAACGTTTGGTAATCGGTGAGCGTATATATGGGAATGTTATGGCTTGATATTTTTTCATTGGCCTTATCAAAACCGTAGGTGAAAATTGCCAGAATAGCACTTGTCTCAGCCCCGATAAATTTCAATGCTTCCACAACCGACATCACAGATCCTCCTGTGGAAATGAGATCTTCAATCACAATAGTGGACTGACCTTTGTCTACACCACCCTCAATTTGATTTCCCAGTCCATAGGCTTTGGCTTTTGCGCGTACATAGGCAAGCGGGAGGTCCATGCTGCCGGCTACCCAGGCTGCGTGGGGGATGCCTGCGGTTGCTGTACCCGTAATAACATCCGGTTTTTCCAGCTCCTTTTCGATAATGGAAATGAGTGCCTGGGCAATCCTTTTACGTATGGGGGGATATCGCAGTGTGAGCCGGTTATCGCAGTAAATGGGAGAATTCCAGCCGGATGACCATGTGAACGGTTCATTTGGACGCAGCAGCACCGCGTTTATTTCCAGCAGCTTTGAGGCTAATTCTCTGGAATATTTTTTATCAAGTATAGTATATTTTTTCGTCGTATCAATCATATAACGGATTGCGTCTTCTGGTGAAATGTAGACATGATCCCGTGCTGAATTTGCCGGCAAGTCAGTCCAGCAGGAGGACTGATAGTATGGTAATCAGGGCTGTCAACCCAAGTGCGGCATATATACCTGCAACAAGATCATCCCACAATATACCAAATTTTCCCCGAAATGTCTCCACACGCTTTATCCCTAACGGTTTGGTAATATCAAACAGCCGAAAGAATAAAAATCCAAGAAAAAGGTAAATCAGGTTCATCGGTATATTAAACAGAGCCAGTATGGCAAACACCAGCGTCTGACCGGCGCATTCATCCATAATAAACTGGCCGGGATCATCGCCAAGTTCCGCCATGGCGGCAGGAGCGGTCCACAGGGAAAGGATGGAAGAGATCAGGGTTAGTACAATCAATCCGGGCAATCCAAACAAAAACTCAGTTGCGTAGATGAAGGGAAGAAACAGAAGGCTTCCCAGGGTACCCGGAGCATTGGATATATACCCGGCTCCAAAAAGTGTGCCAAGGAAGAGCTTAAGGGAGTGCAGGGTCATTCCGACGCGGCAAAGAGATTTCGGTTCACGACAAGGTATTCAACTCCTGAGTAAACCGTGATGGCGGTAACAGCCATGAGGCTCCAATATAATATGTTGGTCTCAAAAATCGTTCGAACCGTATCGGAGACGGTGCCGGGTACAAGCAACAGAAACCCCAACAGCAGTGCCACGTAAAGGAACCCCATCTGAATAGCGGTTTTAATTTTGGCTGATGTTCGTGTTTGCATCACAATCCCTTTCCTGTCGGAATAGATTCGTAACAGAGTGATGGTAATATCCCGAATGACAATCAGAACAATGGCCCACCACACAAACTGTGATGAATCCACAAAGGGCAGGCACACAAAACCGGCAAAGGTTAAAAATTTGTCGGCAAGCGGATCAAGGAAAATTCCAAATGTGCTTTCAACTTCGTATTTACGAGCAAAATAACCGTCAAAGAAATCAGTTAATGCAGCAACGGTAAATACTGCCAGACTGATGCCACGCCAGATTAAATCCTCCTGTATAAACAGGAAAAAGAAAACGGGGGCGAGCAGGAGCCGTGATCCACTTAATATGTTAGGTACTTTTTCCACACCGTAAAGGTAATGGTGTGTGATGAAAGTTGTTAGGAAGATTTTTACGAACAAATTTCATGAAAGGCGTACAAACTGCTATTTTCCAAGTCATGAATAAAGCGCACATCATCTCTATCGGTAACGAATTATTGATTGGTGACACGGTAAACACGAATGCCACCTGGCTTGGAGGTTATCTGAATGAGCAGGGTTTTTCTGTGGACCGTGTGATTACACTGCCTGATGAGTACAACATTCTTTACAAAGTTTTGAGCGAGAGTTTTCATTCTGCTGACCTCACCATTGTAACCGGAGGCCTTGGCCCCACTCACGATGATATCACGAAAAAGGTGCTTGCGGATCTGCTGGACACCACGCTGAAAGAGGATAAAAACGTACTACGGCATATACAGCAGATTTTTGAACAGCGCGGATTTACATTCAGCCAGTCGAATGCCGATCAGGCGCTTGTGCCGCGGGGTTGTGATGTTTTGTTTAACAAAAAGGGTACGGCTCCGGGTTTGTGGGCCGGCGAGAATGGGAGGTTTCTGGCTGTGCTGCCCGGGGTGCCACACGAAATGAAATACCTCACTGAAAATGAAATCACCCCGAAACTGGACACAGAATTCCCGGGACGGAAAATGAAGACGACTCTCTATTTTCATACGGCCGGTGTGCCGGAAAGTACGTTAAGTGATGACGTTCTTGGCGATTTAAGCCACTATTTAAACAACGGGCTTGACATTGCCTTTTTGCCTAACGCGGGCGGTGTTAAAGTACGTGTGGGCTTTCGTGAAAACTCTGACGAAGTGGACCGGAAGGAACTCAACAATTTTCGGTCTATGGTACTGGAACGGGCAGGCGATGTAATTTATGGTGAGGGAAAAGAGTGTACATTAGCTGCTGTTTTGGGTGAGCTTCTCACGGAAAAAAACATGACGATTGCTGTAGCCGAAAGTTGTACGGGTGGCCGGATCTCCGATATGATTACAGATGTACCAGGTTGCAGCGATTATATGCTGGGCGGAGTGATTGCGTATGCAAACGACACTAAAACTAACCAGCTTGGCGTTTCAGGAAAAGATCTCGGGGCATACGGCGCTGTTAGCTCACGGGTAGCGATACAGATGGCAAAAGGTGTAGCGGACAGGCTTGAAGCTTCTGTGGGTGTGTCGTCCACGGGGATTGCCGGTCCGGGCGGCGGAACAGCTGAAAAGCCCGTTGGAACGGTATGGATGGGCTTTTGCATCGGGAAGGAACAGTTTGCCATTAAGGGGATATTTACAGAAGACCGGGAGATTAATAAGCAGAGAACGGCAGCTGTGGTTCTTGAAACGGTGCGAAGAAGATTGTCAGGGATTGAAGCATTACCCTACAACCTTAAACCGGTTTTCAGTTGATACTATTTTTGCTCCATATTATGCTGTCGTTTATCCCTGCAATACAGGATACTCTTCCCCCCGATACGCTTGACACAAACGGCGTTGTTCCGGATACGCTACAACAGGGGCCACATCAGGTTGAAGAGGAGGAAGAAGAAGTGGTGATTGTACGGATTTGGAACTATGAAAAACAGCCGGGCTACAACACGCTGGAAACGGACAGTACACTGCGATGGATGAACACCCTAAGCCCCGTCCAGCGGTTTCACCGATATCCCGGAAGTATAACCTACCGCACCGGTACACTTGGCAGAATGGATGCTATTCAGATGCATACATACGAAAACCGGCACTATAAAACCGAACTTGACGGCCTTGTGATTAACGACGCACTCACCGGCGCTGTGAACTGGAACAGGGTTCCCGTGCACAAGATCCGTTCGATGGAGAGCTCCGCCCAGGGACCGGTTTACCAGACGGATATTCGTTTGAAAGACCACTATCTTGTGCAGCCCAGAACCTACCTGAATTTTGACGAGAGCAAATATAACTTCAGGAATCTGGAATTTTCTGCCACTCACAATATCACCCCGAAAACAAATCTTGAACTCGCATACTGGGACCGCCGTGACGATATCGGGTACAACAGAAGCGGCGTTGAGGGAAACCAGATTTTATTTCGGGCATATCACCAGCTTACAGACCAGTGGCTGATGAGAGGTGCTTATATCATTAATTCGATGGACCAGCAGCAATCCTTTGGTTATTCACTGGATAATCCATCCCTTTTTCCGTTTAATCCGTTCATTGCCACCCCGCTTGAGAACAGCGCTGAATCAGAAGAGGGATCAAAAGATCTGTATGTACAGGCCCATTTTCGACCCGATACTTCCGCGGCTGTGCAAACACAGCTTGGGCTGCATTATCAAACCGACAGCCGTTCATTAACCTACAGCGCTGACACAACGGCCACGGATTTCAGGCAGTTTGAACTTTTTGCCCGCCATACGCTCCGGGGCGGCCCGGCAGAACTCCAGGCAACTGTTCGCCCGTTTTTTCTTCAGAACCGAACGAATCAGCTGACCGAATCAGACTGGGGCGGACTTCGCGGAGATCTGAAAAGTACGCTGAACATGGGTCGTGCAATCTCTGTTACCGGCATGGCTGAGGGAATGGTCCGGAACGATTCACGCTACGATATGCTGGGCAGCGGCCGGGTTCAATTGGAACCGGCAAAAAGGTTTGAGGTGTCTCTTTTCGGTGGATATGCAAGCCGTTCGCCCGATCTGCAGGCACTCTACTGGCAAAGCGATGCGTTTTCCGGCAACGAAAATCTGCAAAATGAAGAATCTGTAACCGCAGGTGCGGAGACGGCGATAGGCCTTGGCTCCTGGTTTACGATAGAGGCCCGGGCAGATATGAGACGGGTAGAAAACGGGGTTTTTGTAGATCGCAGCGGTGAAACAGAACAGTTTGTGAATAGCGACCCTTACCTGTCCCTTTCGGGTACCGGCACCCTTCGCCTCGATTCACGCCTGTTTGAAGGAATGGCCTCCGCCACGTATAAAACATTTGAGTCGGAAACCTCGGTGAATTCTGTGAACCAGGGACTCCAGGCTTCGGGTGACCGGGTATGGTTAAAAGGTTCTTTTTACTGGAAAAACTATCTTTTTGACCAGGCAACATTTGTGAAGGCCGGCCTTGTCGGGCTCTATTCCCCAAATTTTATGCGCAGTGCGGAATACATACCTCCGCTAAATCGCTGGCAGCAGGGTACGCAGGAGCTTTTAAATCCGCCTTTCAGCAGGGTAGATCTGGATGTATCGGCAAGGATTCGGTGGTTTATGGTACTGCTGCGCTGGGAAAATATATTTGATCGTGTAACCCAGCGGGGATACTTTGAAACGGTAGGTTACCCGATGCCGGAACAGCGTCTGATTTTTGGACTACGAATACTTTTTACCAATTAATACACACGAATGAGCGTATCATACCTGATTAAGGAAGGGCTGGCCGGACTGTCCAGAGCACGACTGGCTGCATTTACGTCAATATTTTCACTATTCCTGGCCGTGCTGTTGATCGGCGTGCTGGCACGAATTGGTTTCAATGCCTACGAGGTTTCGCAGTTGCTGCGTCAGCAGGTGGAAGTAGAGGTGTTCCTGGAGAATATCGACAGTCAGACGACAAATGAACTGCAGCGGCGAATTGAAAGTGAGGCATTTGTGGAGGAACTGAACTACATATCGCGTGATAGTGCATCCCGTGTTTTTCAAGAGGAGTTTGGCATGGGAGCAGATGCGATGGCGGACCTGAACTTCTTACCCGCCTCGTTTCGGCTGAAAATGTCGGAACAGGCATCAGTTACTGAAATTGACTCGGTTGTAACCGGGTTTAGCGAGCTGAATGGTGTGGAAGATGTGCGCTTTAACCTGGCACTGCTGCAGATTTTGGAAACCCGGACGGATCAGCTTGCGCTGGGGGGAGCCGCTCTTGGATTGTTTATACTGTTTATTTCAATGATACTGGTGTTTAACACAATACGGCTCACCATCTATGCCAAACGAGACCTAATTCGTGCTATGAAACTGGTTGGGGCAACCAACGGATTTATCCGGCGCCCGTTTTTGGTAGAGGGAATTGTACAAGGACTGATAGCGGGGAGTGCCGCAGCAGCGGTAATTTATCTTCTGTTTGATTGGGTGGTGCCGCAGTATCTTACACAATTTGGTGTGCTGGGATGGCCATTCGGGCGCTGGTACTTCCTCATTGGTGCGGTTGTGCTGCTGGCTATGGCCATGGGTTGGTGGGGAAGTCGCTGGGCTGCACGCAAGTTTATTAAAGACAGCAGTGTAAACCCGTGAACGATTTACCGGGCATCCGACAGACTTTTGATTTTGTCTCCGCGTTTTTGACGTTTTTCACACTCCTCCTGGTCATTACAGGTACCAAACAGGTGCAGTGAATGTCCTTCTATATTAAAATCGTAGATCTGCTCCATCAGGTTTTGGATCTCCAGGATTCGCGGATCGCAGAACTCTATGACTACGCCGCACTTTTTGCAAATCATATGATCGTGCTGCTGGTATGCGTACGAGCGTTCGTAGTAATACTGGTTTTTTCCAAACTGCTGACGCTGCACCAATCCGCACTCTATTAAAAGATCGAGTGTATTATATACAGTTGCTCTGGAGACGCGGGTGCCCGCATTTTTCATATTAAAAAAGATGTCATCCGCATCAAAGTGGCCCTCGGAGCGGTAGATTTCCTCCAGCACCATAAAACGTTCGGGTGTTTGACGTTGATTTTTCTCCTTTAGATAGGTTCGGAATATCTCTTTTACGAGCTCAATGGTATCTTCGTGCGCTGGATGTGCCATGATTAAACGTCTTTTCGGTTAAGTCTGGTAAACGATTGGAATAGGTTCGTTCTTGTTTTTACCGTTCAATTTCTATTTTTAAGATGTAAAAGTACATTGATCTGCATATGGTGATTTACTACAGATCAGGTATCAAATTTCGTTGTGGTAAATTCCGGGACGATAAAAACTATTAAAGGCTTTACAATTTATGCAAATCGGGTATCTTATGCTTCGTCTACCATTCACATTAATCATATAGCTATGTCGACGATTGTTGCTTTTGAAACTTTAACGGAACTGTTCCAGAATGTTGTCGCAAAATACAAAAATTCTGATAAAACGGCGTTTGCCTATAAACCTACTGCAGACGAACCCTACACGACTATCACATGGAGTGAAGTAGAGCAGGATGTAATGGCAATTGCCAGCTACCTGCTGGATCAAAATATCCAAAAAGGCGATCGTGTAGCTATTTTAAGCGAAAACAGATATGAATGGGCGGTTGTTGATCTTGCTATTCAGATGGTGGGGGCAATTAATGTGTCTCTTTATGCAACCCTCCCGCCCAAACAGTGTGCATTTATTTTAAAGGATTCCGAGTCAAAACTCTTTTTTGTCTCAACCGGCATTCAGTTAAAGAAAGCTGTTGAGGTGTTTGATGAGTGCGAGGATTTAACTCAAATCATAGCATTCGATGAGCCCAAGGTGCAGGAGTATATCGAAAAAGAGTATGTGAAGCTGTTTGATATCGTATGTACGGCCGGCACGAAAGCAGAACCTATGCAGGCGGATGAGCTGAACAACAGGGTGAAGTCGATTGTGCCGGAGGATGTTGCCACGCTGATCTACACCTCCGGTACGACGGGGCAGCCAAAAGGAGCCATGCTCACTCAGCGCAATATCGTGAGCAACGTGAAAGCCGCACACGATGCAATTTCTATTGGAGACACCGATCGCTGCCTGTCGTTTCTGCCGCTCTGTCATTCGTTTGAACGAACAGGCGGATACTATGCAATGATGGCAGGCGGTGCTGAAATTTACTATGCCGAGAGTGTAGACACCGTAGCACGAAATATGCTGGAAGCTCACCCTACAATTGTCGTGAGCGTGCCGAGATTGTTTGAAAAAATCTATAACCTGGTTACCAAAAATGTCCAGGAGGGAAGTGCCATTCAGCAGTCAGTCTTCAATTGGGCGTTGAATGTGGGAGAAAAACACTGGAAAGGGAAACGCGGCCTTGTGAGCGTGCAGAAAGCACTGGCCGATAAGCTGGTATTCAATAAGCTGAAGGAGCGAACCGGTGGTAATATCCGGTTTTTTGTGTCGGGCGGTGCGGCGCTTCCGGCTGAAATCGGAGCATTCTTTATGTCGGCCGGGTTGAATATCCTGGAAGGATATGGACTCACGGAAACCTCACCCGTAATGTGCTGTAACCGTTATGGTGATGAACAGATGGGAACCGTTGGAAAGGTAATCAACGGTGTTACAGTTGGCATTCAGCGGCTGGACGACAATGAAATCATCGCCCAGCTTAGCGGGGAAGATTACCCCTCGGACTTAACGTCGGAAGCGGGAGAAATCCTGAACCGCGGCCCCAATACCATGAAAGGGTATTGGAAAAATGAGGAAGCTACCAAAGAGATGATTGATGAGAATGGATGGTTGCACACCGGAGATGTCGGGCGGTTTGTAGACGGGCGCTTGCAGATTACCGACCGTATAAAACACATGATTGTGAATGCAGGCGGCAAGAATATCTACCCGGGGCCGATCGAAGACCTGTTTAAAACCAGCAAATGGATCGACCAATTGGTGGTAGTAGGTGAAAAACAGCCATATATGGCTGCTTTAATCGTGCCTGACTTTGAAACGCTTGAAAGCTATGCCCGCCAGAATGATATAACTTATTCCTCGATAGGCCAGCTTTTAGAAAAAGAGACAACCATCAACCTGTTCAGTAAAGAGGTGCGGAGTTTCTCGAAGGAACTTGCATCGCATGAAAAAATTCGGGATTTCAGGCTCCTGGAAAACGAATTTTCTGTGGAAACCGGAGAGCTCACACCTACCCTGAAAGTGAAACGCCGTGTGATAGAAGATAAATACGGCCCGCTTATTGAACAGATGTTTCAGAAATGAGGGTTTATCCTAATATTTAAAATCTCGGGTTCACTACGTTGTTGTAGATGGAACCAAAGGTGTAGGAAAGGCCGAACGAGACAGAATAGTCGTAGGAGGCCGGTCGCTGAATCCCACTTAAAATAGAGGATGGATCGTTGGGGTCAACGTCCGTTGGCAGCTCCAGCGAGAGCTGATCGTTGATGATCCGGTAGCGACCCGAGAGATTCACCGATAATCCGCGGATAATCCGGATATTGAATGAGGGATTAAATTCCAGCCGGTTGATAGACGTGTCGTGGAAAAAGTGCTTACCGGATATGCGAATATCAATTCGACCCCATCGCTGATCATACCGAAGCCGTGTGGAGAGCTGCTGAGACATGATCATCTCTTCATCCTTAAGAAAAATGGTAGTGTTATAATATCTGCGGTATATTGGATTTAACTGGTATTGTACAATAAAACGGCGTTGCTGATACTCTTCGTAAGGAAAAAAGTTATACTCGATCCCCGGGGCAAGATAGGTGTTAAGGGCTATGTTGCTGGTTCGTGAAAAGTTTACCCGGGAAAAAAGTGCCAGAGTAGAGTGGCTGCTCAGACTATATCCGGCCATGCCCCGATATTCGCCCCAGTCGCGGTTTACATTTAAAGTTTCATCCGTTAATTCTATGGTGCGGCGGCGAATCCCTCCCCGAACACGCCCGCGAAGTTTCCAGGTAGGCGTCACCCGTTCAGCTTCAAAAGCGTTGTAGAGTCCAAAATTAGTTTCAGTATCTTGTCCGCTGATATTAGATCTGATATTAACATCGAATATCCAGCCGTCCCACGGGTCGTCAGCCCCATCATCCGAATCATCGTCCTCATCAGGGGCTTCATAAAAGACGTCGAGTGACCGCATTGCTACGGTTTGGTTGACATAGGGTATCAATCCCACTTTTATATAGCGATTTAGCCCGATTCGCCGTTCATCACCGGTATCGGAACTTGAGGACGTGTACCGAAGCGTATCGGGTTGCGCATCAGGGTTGTCTATTTCGGAAAAGACCAGCGTAAATTCACGGCCTCCTCCACCCGTGCGCTGATCGGAGATGTCGAGGTAGATGTCGGCGTCGTCCTGGTCGCGCACATAGTTAACAAAGGTGATATTTGTTCGAATATAGTTGAAATCACAGGAGGAGCAATCCAGGTAAACGCTTGGAATGGAACTGCCTGAACCGGATTGAGCCTGGCTCCACTGCAGAGGCAGCATTACGAAAAGTAGAAATACACACGCCAGAAATCGGATCACAAATCAAAGTGATTGAGAGGGTTATCCTTGATTGTTTGAAAGCCTTAAAAATAACTCTTTTATATGATGAAATTCCAATTCAACCTTTGCAAATTTTTTATCCGTTACGGATTTAAAATTTGTTTAGGGTAAGGAGAAGCCCGGCGTAGGTAAAGAAGGCTACGGGTTAGGAATTGTTTGGTTGATCAGGTAGTTTTGGACAAATTAATAAATGAAATGACAAGCGCGTGAAATTTTTAGGTTCTCAGCTCTCCTACTTCTTTGCCAACCGGCGGGCAAAAATCAACATCAGGAAATTGCTGAAATTTGTTGCCCTGATTGTCGTCTTGTTTGTTGCCTATGCCATACTCTTTCATTACATCATGGAATACGAGGGGCAGGAGGATGTGAGCTGGCTGACCGGCTTCTATTGGACATTGGTAACTATGACCACGCTTGGATTTGGGGATATTGTCTTTTACACCGACCTGGGACGCCTTTTCTCGATGCTGGTGTTGTTTTCGGGCGTACTGTTACTTTTGATTATGCTGCCGTTTACCTTTATTGAGTTTTTCTATGCGCCGTGGCTGAAAGCTCAAAATCAGGCCAGGGCCCCAAAAAAACTGGAGGAAGAAACTGAGAATCACGTGGTGATCACTCACCTTGATGCCGTAACTGAATCCCTCATCAAGAAACTGGATTCCTATAAAATTGACTATGCGTTGCTTGAACCCGATTTACAGAAGGCGCTTGACCTTTCTGACCAGGGATACAGTATAATCAACAGCGATCCGGTGGATTACGACACCTACAAAAACCTGAATATAAAAAGGGCCTCAATGGTTGTGGCTACGGGCAGCGACTCCATCAATACCAACGTGGCGTTTACGATTCGCGAGTACAATAAAGATATCAAAATTGTAGCATCAGCAGCATCAGCCGATTCTGTGGATATCCTGGAACTGGCAGGTGTGAATCATGTCTTGCGGATGGGAGAAATCCTTGGCCGGTCGCTGGCCAGGCGGACACTGGGAGGCAATGCCCGCGTTCATGTGATTGGCCACATCGATAAGCTTGTGATCGGAGAAGCGACGGTGCAGGGTACGCCTCTTGTGGGTAAGACTATTAAGGAGAGTAAACTGCGTGAATCTGTTGGGATTTCAATTGTTGGAGTATGGGAAAGAGGTAAATTTATGCAGGCTTTGCCAGAGAGGGAGATATCGGATAAAACAGTACTGGTTCTGGCCGGTTCTGTGGAACAGCTTCGGCGCTATGATGAACTGGTAAGTATCTATCATGTATCAGATGAGCCGGTAGTTATTATCGGGGCAGGGCGTGTAGGACGAGCAGCTGCTACTTCATTGAAGGAGCGGCAGATTGATTACAGGATCATCGATAAAAATCCGGATCGGATCCGGGATAAGGAGAAATATGTCCTTGGGGATGCAGCCGATCATGAAGTACTCATGAAGGCAGGGCTTCTTGAATCTCACACTACGCTGATTACTACACACAGCGATGATACCAATATCTTTTTAACGATCTACTGCCGGCGGCTATCTCCAAAAATGGAGATCATCAGCCGTGCCAACTACGAGAAAAACGTAAATACACTTCACCGTGCCGGAGCTGATTTTGTGATGAGTTACGCATCCATGGGGGCCAACACAATCTTTAATATTCTGGAGGGACAGGATGTGATGATGCTGGCCGAAGGATTGAATATCTTCAATCACAAGGTTTGCTCCACGCTTTCAGGCAAGAACCTGATCCAGACAGATATCCGGAAAAAGACGGGATGCACTGTCCTGGCCATCCGTGAAAACGGAGAGATGACGATCAACCCGGACCCGGAAATGAAGATGAAGACAGACCAGGAGCTTATTTTGATTGGTGAATCGGAAGGAGAGAAGATGTTTAACGATATTTATATTAAATCGTAGGCTGGAGACATG
>JAWLEH010000206.1:0-3695 GCA_041686215.1 Balneolaceae bacterium
GGTTAAAACTGTATCTCAAGTTCCACCTCGTCACCGTTTCGGAGAACCGTAACTTCCACCCGGTCACCCTGCTGAAATTCAGAGAGATTATCCATATAGTCGTAAATATCCCCAATCTCAAACTCTCCCATCCGTATGATGACATCCCCTTCCATCATTCCTCCGCGGTCTGCCGCATCCCCATCTCGAACGCCATCAATCCGGAAACCGTCACCCGACCACGAATAATCCGGCAGCACACCGAGCGTCGGTCCGCCGAAATCCATCTGTCCTGAGTGCGGATTGCTCGACTCCCGGAAGCTGATCTCCCCGGCATCAATCGGGTCCAGTCGTTCAACAACCCGCCTGACGTGCCCCAAAATCGATTGAATTCCTTTATAATTAATTTTATCGGCCGTGTCTGTTGAGCGGTGATAATCCCCGTGAGTTCCCGTGAAATAGTGCAATACCGGTATCCCGGCTTCATAAAACGCCGCATGATCGCTGGCACCGGTTCCCGATGGTGTCCGGGTGATGTCGAGCGAATCGGTCTCCAGCTCATCCAGAATTTCTTCCCAGCGGTTGGATGTACCCGTGCCAAAAATCGTTACCTCATTATCATCCATCCGTCCGATCATATCCATGTTGATCATCGCCGCGATACTGTCGGGGCTGATCTGTGTCTCTTCCATAAAATACCGGGCTCCCAAAAGCCCCATTTCCTCTCCTGAGAACGCGATAAAGAGCATGTTTTTGTCGGGGACATTCTCCGAGAAATACTCCGCCAGCTCAATCAAACCGGCCGTTCCGGAGGCGTTATCATCCGCACCCGGGTGCACCGCCTGCTCGTCGTCAGAGTCCATTGAGATCATCCCGCCGTTCCCCTGCGAGTCGTAGTGTGCACCAATGACAATATACTGACCCGAATTTCCGCGCCCCTCAATAATTCCCACCACATTTCTGGAAATATTGTTTTCCATCTCCATCGCCTGCGGCATAGGCCCGGTAAGCGTAAACTGCTGCAGGTAGGTGCCGTTATCTCCCGCCGGGCGAAGGCCTGATGCCAGGAACCGGTCGGATATGTAATTTGCCGCGGAGGCCTCACCCGCAGTTCCGGCAAGACGCCCTTCAAGCCCCGGATCGGCCAGCCACTCCACATGATCCCGGATGGTGGATTCTTCGGCAGACGTGGAATCGGTTTGGGAACAACCGTAAATGAACAATACAGACAGAACAACAACGGCGGCTAAACGGAGTGATGAATCAGTTTTCATTGCAATCATGAGGATTAATTTTCAGGGTTAAAATACAGCGTTTCACCATTTTTGACAGCATAAAAGAGAACGAATATTTCAGATTGGCGATTTTTTTAAAAAAATGTGTGGGATGCGGCCAAAATCGCTCTTACAATTGTAGATCATACTACAAATGGCTGTTTAACCGAAATAGTTACTCTGTCCCCAAATTTAACGAACCAAACTTTGCTCTCTCCCCTCCTTTTTCTATAATCCATGAGAATTCATCCGGCTTTAAAAAAATAAATTCTGTATGGCGCTCTTTCAGCATTCGGTACTGAATACCTATTTATCGGGGATTGATAAACAGAAGGTGGATGGCGCCTGGGAAAGCTTTAAAGATCATTTCCATGATTCTGAAATCCAGGGAAATATCCGCAATTCCAAAGAAGAAGAGTACCAGGCAGGATTTCTTAGGGACCTTTTTGCAAAAGTGCTCGGATATACTATCTATCCCGCCAATGGGTACAACCTCAGAATTGAACATAAAGATGAGAAAGGAACCAAAAAGGCTGATGCCGCTCTCCTTAAGGATGATAAGGTAACCGCCGTCATTGAACTTAAAGGGACCGACACAACCGACCTCGATAAAGTGGAATCGCAGGCGTTCGGCTACAAAAACTACCACCGTCACGCTGAGTATGTGATCATCTCCAACTTTGAAAAGCTGCGGTTTTACATTGATAATGCTGTTGAGCACATTGAGTTTAACCTGTTCGAGCTGACCGAAGATGAATTCAAAGTTCTCTGGCTCTGTCTTGAACAGAGTAATCTAAGCAAGGGGTTACCCAAAAAGATTAAAGAGGCATCGCTTACAGAAAATGAGGAGGTAACAAAAAAGCTCTATGCCGACTACTCCTCTTTCAAAGATGACATCTTTAAAAGTATTGTAGAGCACAACCCTGATTACGATAAACTTCGGCTATTCAAAAAAACCCAGAAACTGCTGGACCGCTTTCTCTTTATCTTTTTTGCGGAAGATCAGCAGTTATTGCCTGCAAATTCGATTAAACTGATCATCCAGGAGTGGCAACAGCTTCGGGACTTAGATGAATACCGTCCGCTTTACGATCGGTTTAAGAAATACTTTGGCTATCTGAATACCGGAAGAAATACCCCGGGTAAAGAGGAGATTTTTCCATACAACGGCGGACTGTTTACGCCAGATGAAGTTCTCGATAACATTACCATTGATGATGAACTACTCTACAAACACACCCTTCAGCTAAGCAAATACGATTTTGCCTCCGAAGTAGACGTAAACATTCTCGGGCATATTTTTGAGCATTCGCTGAACGAGATTGAGGAGATCAACGCGGAGCTGAAGGGCGAAGAAGTGGATGCCTCCAAAACCCGCCGAAAAAAAGACGGGGTGTACTATACGCCCAAATACATCACCAAGTACATTGTGGAGAACACGGTGGGGAAGCTGTGCGATGAGAAAAAGGCTGAACTTGATATTGATGATGAAGAATACCGCCCGAACAGACATACAAAAACAAAGAAGCCACTTCTCTCCAAGCTGGATACGTACCGGCAATGGATGTTAGAACTTTCTATCTGCGACCCGGCCTGCGGCAGCGGGGCATTTCTGAACCAGGCGCTGGAGTATTTAATTGACGAGCACAGCTATATAGATGAGCTGCAGGCGAAACTATTGGGGGAATCGATAGTACTGCCGGATATTGAGAACCAGATCCTGGAAAACAACCTGTTTGGGGTGGACATCAACGAGGAGTCGGTGGAGATCGCCAAGCTCTCCCTCTGGCTGCGTACCGCCCAGAAAGGCCGCAAGCTCACCTCGCTGAATAACCACATCAAGTGCGGAAACTCGCTGATTGACGATCCCGATGTGGCCGGCGACAAAGCGTTTAACTGGGAAGAGGAATTTCCGGA
Organism: Balneolaceae bacterium; assembly: GCA_041686215.1. GTDB lineage: Bacteria > Bacteroidota > Rhodothermia > Balneolales > Balneolaceae > SW132. Next base: position 3,171 of record JAWLEH010000206.1, read on the forward strand.
GGTTTTCCGGCAAAAAGAAAAGCAGGCTTATCATGTAACGTGGGTGACTCACAATGCCCGGACATCCCAACGGATGATCGATTACAAAGTGAAGAAAGGAGAACCGTTTTGGTTGAATGAAGAACTGGAAATTTTCATCACTCAAGAAATTGCGGAAATTGTTAAGGAAGATGAGTTGAATGTTCTTGCCTATAATATTTGTGAAGATCATGTCCATATTTTGCTGGTGTGTGAGCCGGATGCTTTGCCTAATATTGTGAGAAAACTGAAAGGGAGATCATCACAAAAACTGAAAGAGTATTTGGGAGTCCCGAAAGAAGAAAAATTTCATTTATGGGCACAGAAGTTCGACCGGAAGACAGTGGAGGATGAAGAGGGGCTGGAAGCCGTCCGGAACTACATTATCAGGAATCGGGAGAAGCATAACCTGCCTCCGAACAAGGGGTTGCAACCCCTTGTTGCAGAGGCGATGAGCTGCACCATCGAACACGCCTTCCGCCCGGAAACCTCCGGCGGTTTTGATGT
>JAWLEH010000079.1:0-16090 GCA_041686215.1 Balneolaceae bacterium
CAGAATGACAAAAGGACTTGGGGTAGAGAGCGGGCGGCGTGGATGAAGAGTTTGCAATGAAAATTAGTGTCGTGTCAATGATAAAGTATCAGGCACTCAAAGACTTCCGACGTCTTTTCTGGCTGTATGAATGCTCAGTCTCTTTTATAATTCTCACTTTTACAACAAGCACGCAGACTTCGGAAGTCTCCCTGCCCGCAATTTTTACGGACATTTCAGTGTAAACGTGGCATTAGTTTAATTGATTTTTCTAATTACCCACAATGTTTTATGAAGATTCAATTTAAATTGTATACAATTGTCATCCATCTGTTAGGCCAATGTAGGAAATCCATTTAATATTATATACTGTGGAATTGCCAATAATAGTACAACAACATGCCATAATTGTACCTGCTTTTGCCCCATATTCTTAATTCTATGTCCCGGACAACCGCATAGCCTATGTATGTTACTTTTTTCATTTTGGTGCCCGGTACACGAAGACATGAAATACCAAAAGCTGATAGTTCATATGCGGAAATGCAAAATACGCAACTAATTATCAGTCAGAAATTTACGTCATATTTTACTATACTGGTTCGTTGGAAGTGAAATTGCCAAACTCAACACCTTAACCAAATAATACCTTTGACTATGAAATACCTTTCGAAACTATTGATCCCGCTCAGTGTCGCCGTAATGGTTGTTGCAATATCCAGTTGCAGCGGTGCCGACGGGGCGGGACAAAGTGCAACAGAATCTGCTGATGGGGTGTATGAAATGCGAACTTACACGACGTACGACGGCAAACTGGATGACCTTCATCGCAGGTTTGAGGATCACACAATGGACTTTTTTGAAAAACACGGCATGACGAATGTTGCCTACTGGTCACCACAGAACGAAGAACTACGCGAAAACACGTTAATCTATATACTAAAACACGCCAGCCGTGAAGCTGCTGAAACAAGCTGGCAGAACTTTCGGGATGATGAAGGGTGGCAGCAAGTTTACGAAGCCTCCAGGGAAGACGGACCCATCGTACAGGGTATAGAATCGGTTTATATGACTGAAACCCCATACTCACCGGAGTTTTGATCAAGAGCTAAAGCTGTAATATTCTCTATTTTTACTGAACGTTCATTTATTGTACTCAAAACAACTGGGGATAAGGTTTATCACCCACACTGTGATCTGGTATTGCAAAGTCCTCCCTTTCTGATCATTAACACATTTGTAAATTAACGTGAGTTCGATATAAAATGGATGTAAAGGCATTTAAAAAGTCCCCTCCTTTTTCAAGGAGGGGATTTAGGGGTGGTTAAAACCAAAATCGGATCAGGTTTGAAGGCTGAGATCATCAAGGCAACCTCCCCCAACCCCTCCTTACACAGGAGGTAAGAAACATATTCAAGATTCTTATGTCGAACTCATGTTAAATTAATGTGCACGCTGTGCATCAGCCGGGGTAAATCGCTCATGCACTACAAGATCATCCAGTTGATTCCGGTCAATCAGCCGGTTTGCGCCACGCATACTGCGATATGCACGAAGCTTTTTGTCGAAGAAGGTCTTCAGGTGGTATAGCCGATCTTCAAGGAATCGGGCCTGGAAGTGCGAAAGCGCCGGGCCGGCCTCTATCCGGACTGCCAGTAAATCAAGGATTTCGCACGATTCACCCATCAGAAAACGATCCACGCCGGCGGCGGCATCCCATCGGTGTAACGGAGAAGATCGTCCGAGAGGCAGCGTGAAGCAGACCGGGGTCAGGCGTCTTGTAAGCTGCACGGGAAGATGGAATGGAGAGCGAGTATTTTGCTCCGTCATCCAGAGTAGCTGCAGCAAGGAACCGAGTGATCTCCGAACCGGTGCATGACCTTTGAAGGCTCCGTACCAGTGATCTCTGTTTGTTTCGTGATGAATACTCATCGAAAGACGAAACTCAAATTGATGTACACCGGGCAAAAAGTAGATATGGTAATAGGCTTCCGTCTGTTTGTTTGCGTGATTGAATGGAGGGCGATGTTCGCGAATCCATCGGTTTTCGAGGAGAAGAGCATCCTTTTCTGTTTTTGTCTCTTCAATTTCGAAACGCGCAATCCGGCTGATCATCCGGGAGATCTTACGGGATACAGTGCCGGCCTTTGCACGCTTGTACGAAAAAATGCGATTTCTCAGGTTCCTGGATTTACCCACATAGAGCAAGTCACCCTGTTTATCATAGAAACGGTAGATTCCCGGTGATGCCGGCAGATTTTCAAACAGGCTCTTTCCAAGCCTTTTTTCGAGAAGCGGGGTATTATCAAATAATTCTGACGTCAACTGCTGCATATAAAAGACATTTTTCACACAAACCTAACGCATGTGGGTGACAGCATACTGACATCGAAAAAATGAAAGTGTAGAAATTTATCTTAAGAGGGGGTTGAGTAGACTGAAAATGATTCAACAGGAGAGCTTTTTTTTGAATCAACACTTGCAACATACAGCGAAAACCCTATACGAACCAAATCCGATTTCTATTCTATAAGTAATGTATGCTTAATAGTATGAACAAGGCTTGGTAATAAGTTCACTATGATAAGGCATTAGCAGAAACCAGTTCACTCTCGGAAACCCAAAAAAACGGGCAAAAGAAAGAACGTTGCGATTACCAAACCGATACGGTTGCAAAACCCGTTGTCATCTTGTGTTCAGCAAGCCGCCCAGGTACTCCGCTACCTGGTGCATCGCCCGCTGTCGGTTACCGGCATCGCGCTCTGCTTCCTGGTTGTAGTTTGTATTCATGTTGAGATCATAGACGTAACGTTTCCCATCAGTATCTTCAACAAATTCAGCTGCAGCAATCTGAATGACGTTCGCTTCAAAAAAGTTTTCCAGGCTCTTCATGAGCTCATGGTCATTAAAATCAGGAAGAATCTTAAACTTCTTCTGTTTTGTGGCGGCTGTTGCAGTTGAGCTGTCATCATTTGTTACCGTGGCTGGGGCGGGGCAAAACTGGTCCTCTACAGCGCAGCTATCAGCAGGGCACAACTCAAACCCATCGGATGCATCTACCTCAACAGCGTAGTAAAACGTTCCGTCAATGAATTCCATCCGCGTAATTCTATCATTTGCAGGCTTGATGTACTCCTGCACAAGTGTAATGCCGTCCAGGGAAAAAGCTGACCCGCTGAGCTCATCAATCCGGTCTTCCAGCTCCTCAACCGTCTGAAGAAGCTGTACACCCAGACCCTTTCCGCCGCGGTTCGGTTTTACGATAAACGGGGTTTGGCCGAGATTCCGCGCAGCATCAATGATTGCTTCTTTTCCGCTGGCAGCCGTTGTTTTTGGAGTGGATATTCCCGCCTGTTGCAGCGCCAGGTATTGCTCAAACTTTCGCACTTCAAGCTGAATTGCCCGGCGCCCATTTATCACCACCCGATTGTGTGACTGAAGCCAGGCAAGGAGCGGTTCTGTCAGCTCAACGGCAAAACGGTGAGAACGGGTGTGTGAAGATGCGCTCATCCGGTTATAGAAAACTCCCTCAGGCGGTGTGCCCGAGAGCCCGACGGACCCTTCGTTCACAAACCACTCGTTGTAGGGAATGCCAAGCTCATCAAAAGCGGTACGAAGCGGAATAACCCACTCCTCATTTTCGTGGATAACATATACTGCAGGTTGATCGGATACGGGAAATGATGTAGAAAATGGCATAAAAAACGAAATTGAAGTTAGAGAAATATATGCGTTGGTAGATGAAATCCGGGTGGAAAGCGAAAAACAGATCGGGGAAGAGGGTTAAATCATCTGAAGGCTACAACACGGGCACCAGGTTGCTGAAGGACAGCCACTCAGAATTGGAGATTGGATATGGCCTAAGCGACTCCGCATGGTTTTAAGATAACATAAATCTTGTGCTGATTGCAGAATTGTTTTTAGAAAGCTTTGTCCCTGATTTTACAATATCGAACTCAGGTATATACCAAATAGTTGACCTTAGTTTCTTATTCCGCTGATTTTGTATATCTACATCTTATATATTCCCGTGTTCATATAAATAAATCACGTTTTCGTTATGGCTCATTATTTACCCGATTGGTTGCGCATTTCTAAAATCAAAACGCTCTTCCTGATTCTGTTTACAAGTTTACCGCTATTCTCAGCTGCTCAGGATCTCTATTTTCCGCCATCGGGTAGTGACTGGGAGGTGCGATCTCCCGGACAACTGGGTTTTGACAGTGCATTACTTGATGAAGCTGTGGATGTTGCACTGGAAAACGAAAACAGCGTTGAGCGAGATCTGAGAATTGCCATCCTCAAAGCGTTCAGCAGTGAACCCTACCACGAAATTGGCGGCCCCACCAAAGAGCGTGGCGGGCCTGCCGGGATGATTATCAAAGATGGATATATCGCCGCACAGTGGGGAGATACGGAACGAGTGGATATGACCTTCAGCGTGACCAAAAGCTATCTTTCTACTGTGGCTGGATTGGCTGTCGACCGCGGGTTGATCCGTTCGGTGGACGATAAGCTAACCGGCTATATTTGGGACCGTACGTTTGACGGTGAGCACAACTCTAAAATTACCTGGGAGCATCTGCTCAATCAGTCATCCGACTGGTACGGTACACTATTCGGGATTGAAGACTGGGGTGACCGGCCGCCTGACGAAGGCGGAATTGATGACTGGCGGATGCGTGAGCTTCATGAACCGGGCACCCATTTCAAATACAACGATGTGCGTGTAAATCTGCTGGCCTATTCTCTGCTGCAGGTGTGGAGGGAGCCGCTGCCTGCTATATTGAGAAATGAGATTATGGACCCGATTGGCGCGTCCACAACCTGGCGATGGTACGGGTATGAGGAATCATGGACCGAGATTGACGGGAAAAAGGTGCAGTCGGTAAGCGGAGGCGGACATAACGGCGGCGGTATATTTATCAACACACTCGATCATGCACGGTTTGGTTTGCTCTTTGCACGAAATGGCAGCTGGAACGGGCAGCAGCTAATTTCCGAATCATGGATTGATCATGCCACCGAGCCTTCCGATGCCAACCCCGATTACGGCTACATGTGGTGGCTCCTGAAAGGAGAAACCGACTGGGGTGATGTACCGGATCACGTGTACTACGCAGCAGGATTTGGCGGCAACTATATTATTGTGGATGAACAAAACGATTTAGTGATCGTCACCCGCTGGCTTGATGGAAGTGTGCTGGGGGAGTTTGTAGAGAAGGTGTATGGTGCAATGGGGGATTAGTGTTGAGTCCAATATGAAATACCGGTAAAAAACCTGTCAGTACTAACAGGATCTGACAGCGTTGGATTTTGTGCGATAAACTTCCTGAGTATTCCTTTTTCCAAAGATGCATTTTTTTGAAAAAAAATGACCAAATCTGAGCCAGATGAAGGTTCAAATCATTGTCTAATCGATGATTGGTAATTCACCATGGCTTTGACACTACAGTAGGATAAGTATAAAAATTGAAGTCAGGACTGTGTACATGTCTCAACTGCACGAATCGATTTAGTTCAACTTCCGCAAAATTTTAATAATCTACCTCAAACCTCTTTCAACAGCGCACTGTAGTGCTACATTCATTAATTTAGTTACCTGTAACTTTTCTTGTTCTGCCTTCCCTTCCAACCCGCTTTCGGCTGTCATTTTCGGACCCTTTGGATACGAAACAGCATGGATGTCAAATGACTCAGATAATGAGAGTCCCGAAACGGGGCCGGCTTCTACCCTGAGAAATAGAACGTCATTCATTGAATAAAAGATCTACTTTTTATATGAAACGTTTTTTTTAGAAACTACATAACCTTTTTGCGGAAGTTGAGTTAGTTCTGCTGTTTTTAAAAGACGTAGTGGAACGTATATCCGTGATTATATCAAAAACGAGCGTAACTGTTTACAGTTGGTGGGAAGAAATTTGCGTTCAGGCGTGTGGCTGACTATCCTAACGACAGGCTGCACCATCAATGGAGATGGAATAACCGGAGTCTCTTACTCTGTTTAGACTATTTTCTGGCCCTGTAAAGCTGAACAGGAAACCGGTGGGGCTCCTCCCGGTCGAGGCTCATATGCATAAGTTCATAAAGGTGCCTGAAATAGACTACCTGCTGCTGAAAATCACCACGCATAGCTGTTGAAATAGAGTGAATCGAGAGTTTGATTTTCATCCGATACCTGTAGTGTGCGCGGGATGTCTTCGTTATGGTACCTGAAGTTGTGGAGTACCCGGAACTGGTACTCGACCCGCGTATTTGTCATGCCGGCAGGGAAGTCTACCGTCCGTGTAAACAGGTTTGGATTCTCATCATCCCGGTTCATGTCAACCGGGCTGGTAGATGACAGCGGATGGCGGTTACCAATCAATTCCACCTTGTCCGTCTCCGGGTTGAACTCTTTGCCGTCCAGTAAATGAGTCAGATTCACCTGGAAAGTCACTTTCGTTTGTGCATATAGCTCGTCCGGGGCTGCTATCACCACCAGGAAGAGAGCTGTTAGACCAAGCAGATACCTGCGAAATTGCAGCCGTTCATTTATGCTATTTGTTTTAATTCCCATTTCCACCTCCGTTGCCATTATTGTTGTTGTTTCCATTTCCGCTGTTTTCATTACCCGTGTCATCTGATGAAGCATATACCGGTTTAGGCGCTGTATTGGTATGCCAGTGAACAATAGAGAAGAAACTTTCCCTCGGAAAACTGGGCGGGTTAGTATTAAGTAGTCTTTCATCATACTCATACTGCTTATTAAACCCGGATTGAATACTCCCGGCGCTAAATGTTCCCATTGGCCCACGCTGCTGCTGCACAATTCCTCCCAGAAGATTCAGGTCGCCCCGCCCGCCTCCACTGTTGTAACTTTCTGCACGAAACGATTTATCAAGTGCCATGATAGACGCATGTATGGTTAAATTATCATTCCCTTCGTGACGGTGCGCATCGTCGTTTATGACTACTTCGTTTTCACTCACTATTCCCAGCAAATCGCTCGAATCAGAGTGATCCGCAGGGTCTTTGTTGTATCGAATATCCCCGCTTATGCGGATATCTTTTTGAGAGTGGACGGTGTACTGCCCGTCAATCTTCCCCCGCATGGTAATTTCTTCTGAAGATGATATCACACCGTTATACATAGAGAGGTCGGCTGTATATTCAGTTGCGTCGCTCCAAAATTGGCCTGTCTTTTCTCTTACAAAAAGCTCGCCGTCTTCCCTGAATTCAAGCTGTACTTCGTTGTCGAAAGACAACCCGTTAGAAGAGGCGTCGTTTCGGAGCCTTTCGAGTGAAAAGGATGTGGGCGGGTCCCGGCGGTCGGCACTGAAATCCTCACCTCCGAAGAAGTTGGGATCGTTGTCCATTGCACTGTATCCGTGCCACATTTCCGGACTGGTAACCATCCCGTTGAAGGTTGGATCGCCTGCTATATTAAATCGTCCGTTAGAGTGAACCGGGCCCGATAGCTCATCCGACCAGATAAAGTAGATATTGCTTGGTTCGAAATCTGTGAAGTAGGAGTATTTGGAAAAGGAATCTTTCCGCAAATACATCTCTGATTGTGCAATGTGGTCTTCGTACTCTGCAGTTCCGTGAACCAGCAGGGTATAATCATCCCAGACGTCGATATTGTTGGACGGGATATCCGCGGAATGTTGGTCGTACACCTGCACACTGACCGAAGCTCCCTGGAACTCGTCGCTTGAGAGCCCTTCGGTCCAGCTTTGATCACGCATAATTTCACGCAGCGCATAGTCCATGGCTCCATTCACAGAATTGGTGGCATGCAGTTCTTCCTGGTAGTTAATGGATCTTTCCGGCAATATTGAACTCCGGTTGTTGATACCGCTTTGCACGATACCTACTACAATAAACATTCCGCTGACAAGTATTAGAAGCCCTCGTCCCATAATTTAATAAGTTTGGTTTGATAGAAATCTTCGCTATATCATTATGTTATCCGGCCGAAAGAGTTTCTTCCAGCCCGTTTCGCTGTAGCGGGGGGTGCCATCGGGATAACTTCCCACCGGTTCAGCAGACTGTACCACAAGTTCTATCTGTATACTTCTCACCTGGTCTTTGGATACAGCAACTACCTCGCCATCCTCATCGCTAAATGCCGTAACTTCAAATTTAACAGCCGGATACTTCGACATGGTGCTGCCCGGTTTGTCGTCCATGGGTCCGTTCCGCTGCAGTGTTTTGTCATTTGGGTTACTTGTGTCGTTGTAGTCGCTATTTTTCAGCTGCCAGCTAAATACCCTGTTTTGTCCCCTGTAACGCGCTTTAAACCGGAGATGATTGTCGCTGAAATTCAGGATGTCACTTTCGGCTCCAAATGCAAAAAACTGCATATCATGCATAATCAGCCGGCGTACTTCATCAACCTGAACTCCCGTTGTCATTTCCACGGTGTGATTGTAAGAGTTTTGCATCACTGAGTTGTTGAGTGTCAGAATGGATATTAGAAGAACTCCTCCAATGATGTAGCTAAATGTTATGCCAATATTCATTGCTTTCCCGTTTTATTTTACAAAAGATTTTGTATACGCTAACCGGACAGGTGAACTATTCTCACCACCCACGCCAAATTCACTGCTTACCTGAATGATTAAATCAACCGATCGAATATCATCATTTTCGATGGCTGAGGTAGTTTTGTTAATATCCACTTCAAATGGTATTGCCCCACCACTGTCTGAATCATTCTTGTATTTCACAATCTTTGGATAAGTGGCAAGTTCAGAATCAAGATCCACTTCAGTCGTAATCCATCTTAGCTCATCTATACTCTCCTGTGCTACCGAAAGGGCGTAATAATTTGTCTCATGTCCCACCCGGTTCATATCGTTCATCAGCAATGTGCGGTTGACCGACATTGTAAGGAAAGAGAACATGATAATAGCTCCCATCAGGAAAAAGAGATCTGAATAGTCTGCCATTGGTTTCAGGTTTGATGATTGATTTGCACCGGGTGGCGCTGTAATCAAGAGAAGGACCGGCGAAGAATGTTACATTAAAATTCGATTTTCTAATCTTTTACACATCTGTTTTGTCATTGTTTATATTGTATTTAGTTTTCTTTTTGATTGACGCTTCACCCGTCCTGTTTCTTTGGAAACTGTAATCAAGTCTCTTCATGTCCCTTTTATGCTGTTGGTTCCGGGCAACCTGATTCCGGAGGGGATGTGTATCGCTGAACTCTTGCTTTTTAAACTGCATTATTATGTATCGGACACGAAGCACTATATTTCACACAAATACGGATAACCAGATTTCTACCTATATATGGCAGACTTAAACAGTAAACCCGAGTCACTTTTTAATGAATTTTATGCTGTTTCTACTGAAGAGTGGGAAGAAATTCTTACCAGGGATTTAAAAGGAGCCGACTATAAAGAGAAGCTTCGCTGGGAGTCTATAGAGGGAATTTCAGTACTTCCGTTTTATCGTAAAGAGAATCTTGAGGATCTGCCACACATTCAGCATAAGATCGATGTAGAAACTCCCGCAAACTGGTCCGTTTGCGAACCGATTGACGCATCTGACCCGGCCGAAGCCAACCGCCAGGCGAAAGAAGCGGTTGGGAGCGGTGCCAATTCACTCTGGATCACACTTCAGATGGACGCCGATGAAGGAATGCTGGGCGGAGATATCACCGGAACGCATGTGCAAAACCTGGCTGACCTGAAAACACTTCTGGACGGAATTGATCTCCAAAAAACCGGGATTGTATTTGATTCAGGAGCCGGATCGCCCGGGGTGCTTGGGTTGGTTAAAAGCTTCTTAAAGAGTTCTGTGGAGTCATCCCCCGATTCCGCTGATGCGAAATCTACCCCCTTCGAAGGGGGACAAGTTTCTTTCCTCTTTGATCCATTTACCTTTATGGCGCAGCGTGGACGGTTACCGCTGCCGGAAGATCAGCTCAACTCAATTATTGAACAGATGGCTTCTGAAAAGTGGTGCATGGCGTTTGCAGCCAACGGGGCGTTCTATCACAACTGCGGCGCAACGATTGTGCAGGAGCTTGGCATTGCGCTGGCAATCGGGAGCGAATTCCTGGCCAGGGTTCCGGAATCTAATCGGGAAATGGCCGCAAGACAGTTCTGGATGCACCTGTCGGCCGGATCACTCTACTTCCCCGAAATTGCGAAACTTCGGGCCGCGCGGCTGCTCTGGAACCGGGTGCTGGATGGCTACGAGATCAACGAACGTCAGCCGCTTACAATCCACAGCTCTACCTCAACCTGGAACAAGGCCATCGCCGACCCGCACAATAACATGCTTCGCGCCACAACGGAGGCTACATCTGCGGCTGTTGGCGGTGCCAACCGAATTACCATTCATCCATATAATGCTCACTTTGAAAAACCGGATACTTTTTCAAGGCGAATCGCCCGGAATGTAAACCATATTTTGGACGAGGAGGTGCACCTTTCGATGGTGGAGAATCCCGCTGATGGTTCGTATTACATCGAAGTGCTCACCGATGAAATTGCCAAAAAAGCATGGAAGTTTTTTCAGCTCATTGAGAAGCAGGGCGGCTTTCAGAAAGCGATTGAAGGAAAGATCATCCAGGGTGAAATTGGCCGCTCACGTCTCGAAAAAGATCGGGCGCTGGCCACACGTAAACTGTCCATGACCGGAGTGAATATCACCCCGGACCCCCAGCAGGAGTTGCCGAAAGATCTCTACAGAAGTACGCCGGTGGATTCTCTTCAGCAGTCCGGTGCGGAACCGGAAATCGACCCGGATAAACTGATAGAATCATTATCCAACGCGCTGGGTGACGGGGCAACGCTTGGCGATGTGGTTGGCTCCTTCCTGCAGCCGCAAAAGCAACTTTACCCCGCCCTGAAACCATATCGTGCGGCACAGCGATTTGAAGAGATTCGCCTGGCCACTCAAACCTTTGAGCAGAAACGCGGGAAAAACATTAAAGTTCAGCTTGTGCCGGTCGGAGATCCAAAGATGCGAAAAGCCCGGGCTACCTTTTCCAGGAACTTCCTTGGCTGTGCCGGATTTGAGATTGATAATCCGCTTGGGTACGAAACCATTGAAGAAGCTGCAGTTGATCTCAGCAATTCAGAGGCTGACATTTTTGTGCTCTGCGGGTCAGATGAGACCTACCCCGATTTGGTGAAACCATTTTGTGATCACTTTGGCAACGGTTCTCTCACCATACTTGCCGGCAATCCAAAAGAGCATTCAGATCAGTACAAAGAAGCGGGTATAAATTTCTTTATCTATATGGGCGTGAATATGATTGAGGTGCTGGAGGAGATTCAGGAGAAGATCGGGATTGATTCTGAGTAAGAAAAAACGGTGTGGAAGGAAGAATTCTATAATGTGGATTTTCATTCACCCTCGGCGGGCGAGAGTTAGTTTCGCGCTATTCATTAGCCTGGCGCCCGCCGCTTTCTCCACCAAGGCATATGTCATCTCGCCTGTCCCTTGGGGGACTAAACGAGCGGAGCGAGTGCATGGAGAGATCTCCTTGATATGGGTAGGAATTCATTTGGGCGTTGATGTAGTAAGTTCTCAGAACAGGGAGATGTCTCGACTACATCCCGGTCAACTTCACCGGGATTGCGCTCGACATGACAGGGGCGTTTTAAAGTAAAGACGGCGCGCATCAGGTTTCGTAATAGAGCTAAGTTTTGTCTTGCCCGCCGATGATAAAGGAAGATGTATTTTCAAGCCGGCGTGATCCTGAACCGTGCATGCCTCGGAGGCTTATACGCCGGCCTCTTTATATAAAGCTACCCTTTCATCTCGACTAAACGAGCGGAGCGAGTGCATAGAAAGATCTCCTTGAGATAGGTAGGAATTCATTTGGGCGTTGGTGTAGTAAGTACTAAGCACTGGGAGATCTCTCCACTTCGGCCCGAAATACACGGGCCTTCGGTCGAGATGACAAGGGCATCGGAAATTTAGGCGGCGGGCACAAAACTTCCAAATAGAACAACGTTTTGTCCCGCCCGCCGATTGATGAGTCTGTCCACAAAGTTTAAACTTCGTTTTCTTATCTTATATTATTGTTCGTTGCAAATACATTGTAGATTTTCGCACTCAGACCTTTCTGCTTGGTCAATATTTTTAATAAGCTCTGTTGATGCATGAAACGACCCGATTTTTCTAAAGTTGGCTATAAGCCTTTAAATAGCGTAGATAGACACCCCTCCCGACTCGAGCCGCGTGGACCCCTCGAAGAAGAGAACACTTCCTGGCAGACTCCGGAAAAGATCCCGGTAAAGAAGCGCTTCGACAAAACGGACATTGAAAACCTGCACCACCTCGATTTTGCCGCGGGAATTCCTCCTTATCTACGCGGACCATACGCCTCGATGTATGCGGTACGGCCGTGGACCATACGTCAGTATGCCGGGTTTTCAACGGCTGAAGAGTCGAACGCCTTTTACAGGCGGAATTTGGCAGCCGGACAGAAGGGTCTTTCGGTGGCATTCGATCTGGCCACTCATCGCGGGTATGATTCCGACCATCCCCGTGTATCGGGCGACGTGGGAAAAGCGGGCGTTGCGATCGACTCCATCCTGGATATGAAAGTACTGTTTGATCAGATTCCGCTGGACGAGATGTCCGTTTCGATGACCATGAACGGGGCTGTGATTCCCGTGATGGCGTTCTACATCGTTGCAGCCGAAGAGCAGGGGGTTCCGCCGGAAAAGCTAACGGGGACAATTCAGAACGATATTCTGAAGGAGTTTATGGTGCGCAACACCTACATCTACCCGCCGGAGCCGTCGATGAAAATCATAGGGGATATTTTCGAATACACCTCCCAAAAGATGCCAAAGTTCAATTCTATCAGCGTGAGCGGGTACCACATGCACGAGGCGGGTGCCACTGCAGATATCGAACTCGCCTACACGCTGGCCGATGCAGTGGAATATGTTCGAACAGGAATCAAGACCGGGCTTGATGTAGACCAGTTTGCCCCGCGTATTTCGTTTTTCTGGGGCATCGGGATGAACCATTTTATGGAGATCGCCAAGATGCGTGCCGGCCGGATGCTCTGGGCCAAATTAATGAAACAGTTCAGCCCGAAGAACCCCAAGTCGCTCTCGCTGCGGACCCACAGCCAGACATCGGGCTACAGTCTCACCGAACAGGATCCTTTTAACAATGTGGCGCGAACCACAGTTGAGGCGCTGGCGGCAACACTGGGGCATACACAATCACTCCACACCAACGCTTTGGATGAGGCGATTGCATTGCCAACCGATTTTTCGGCGCGCATTGCCCGGAACACACAGATCTACCTGCAGGAAGAAACGGGCATCACAAAAGCAGTAGATCCCTGGGCAGGCTCTTACTATGTGGAGTATCTGACCGACCGAATTGCACGTAAAGCGTGGGAGCGGATTGAAGAAGTGGAAGAATTGGGCGGGATGGCAAAAGCAATAGAAAGCGGCGTGCCAAAGATGCGAATCGAGGAAGCAGCAGCACGAAAACAGGCCCGCATCGACAATAAGAAGGAAGTGATTGTTGGTATCAACAAATACCGGTTGGAAAAAGAAGACCCAATTGATATTCTTGAGGTGGATAATGAGCGGGTCCGGCAGTCGCAGCTCGAACGGCTTGAAAAATTGAAAGCTGAGCGGGACGATAAGGCCGTAAAAGTATCCCTGAAAGCAATTACCCAGGCGGCGGAGTCCGGCAAGGGCAACCTGTTGGAATTGGCCATTGATGCCGCCCGAAACCGCGCCACCCTCGGCGAGATCTCCGACGCGATGGAGGAGGTGTTCGGGCGATATACCGCAACCATAAAATCGATATCGGGTATATACTCATCTGAAATGGACAGTGATAAATCCTTTAAAAAAGCACAGGAACTGGCTGACCAATTTGCAGAGCAGGAAGGGCGCCGGCCGCGCATTATGGTGGCAAAAATGGGGCAGGACGGCCACGACCGCGGCGCCAAGGTAATCTCCACCAGCTTCGCCGATCTCGGTTTTGATGTGGATATCGGTCCGCTCTTTCAAACGCCTGAAGAAGCGGCACGCCAGGCGGTGGAAAATGATGTCCATATTCTGGGCGTTTCAAGTCTTGCCGCCGGCCATAAATCGCTGGTCCCCCAGGTCCTTGACGAGCTCAAAAAACTGGGCCGTGAGGATATCATGGTCATCATTGGTGGCGTCATCCCCAACCAGGATTACAAATTCCTGTACGATAAAGGCGTTGCCGCCATCTTCGGTCCCGGTACGGTGATTAGTGATGCAGCGCAGAAGATATTGGGTATTTTGCTGGATGGAGAGCAAAATAGTAGCGAAGGAGACAGTCTCCCCTCGAGGGGAGATGAGTAAGATCCGCTCGGTCGGAACTTACTCTGAGGGGTGTCCACATAACCCGATTTACGATCCCAAAATTAATTCCAGGTCATTTTTCAAAACTACAGAACACCCCTCGCATTCTGTTCTGGACGAACAGAATGAACTCCCCTCCAGGGGAGATCTGTTTCTATGCTCTCAAAAACTATAGATGCCAAACAAAATTCCTCCATATAACCCAAAACTAAAAGAGCTTGCACGCAAGCTTCGGAAGAATATGACGCTCGGTGAAGTTCTTCTTTGGCAAGAAATCAGAAACAGAAACCTGGGCTATCAATTTCACAGACAAGTTCCGATTCTCAATTATATTGTGGATTTTTATTGCCACGAGCTCCAACTTGTGATAGAAGTTGATGGC
Source organism: Balneolaceae bacterium (assembly GCA_041686215.1). Lineage (GTDB taxonomy): Bacteria > Bacteroidota > Rhodothermia > Balneolales > Balneolaceae > SW132. Next base: position 14,683 of record JAWLEH010000079.1, read on the forward strand.
AGCTCCCATGACCATCCGGAAATCGCTGTCAGTGATCTTGACCGCCAAATTGAAATTGAAGAATTAGGTGTTCATTTTCTTCGCTTTGATGAAAAAGAAGTAAGGAATAACCTTGACGGTCTGATTGAAGTTATAGAGCGTTGGATAGACCTCCATAGATCTCCCCTCGAGGGGAGATGATGAAGACGGATGTTCCCGGCTTCATCTGAGGGGTGTCCATGGAGTTTTGTTCGACTCTCCATTTCAATCCGAAACCTTGCAACATTCACGGAACACCCCTCACGCCAAAACGGATGGTACCGTTTTGACGGTCTCCCCTCGAGGGGAGATTTTCGCGCAAACCATTGATAACTTTGCGGTTAACCCATGACCAAACCAAATAACAAATCACTTTCCATCAATAAAGGATCTAATCCTGCTGATTCGGTTAACCCTAATTTCAGGGCGAAACGGTCGTCGCTGAAATCGAGGGAGGAGTATGTGGAGGGGATTAAAGAGGGCAACCGGACGATCTTGTCGCAGGCAATTACGCTGATTGAGAGCTCAAAACCTGAATTCCGGGAGCTGGGTCAGAATGTGCTGGAAGAGGTGATGCCGCTCACGGGAAACTCCGTGCGAATAGGCATAACCGGCGTGCCAGGTGTGGGGAAAAGCACCTTTATTGAGGCGATCGGCAACCGGTTCCTGGAGGAGGGCGAAAAACTGGCCGTTCTGGCGATCGACCCGACCAGCAGCCGCACCAGGGGCAGTATTTTGGGCGACAAAACCCGCATGGCCACGCTCTCCAATCACGAGAACGCCTATATTCGTCCTTCGCCTACGTCCGGTACGCTGGGAGGCGTGGCGCGTACATCCCGCGAAACGATGCTGCTTTGTGAAGCGGCCGGGTACTCCACTATTTTCATCGAAACGGTGGGTGTGGGTCAGTCCGAAACCACCGTTCATAACATGGTGGATATGTTTCTGCTGCTAATGCTTGCGGGCGCCGGTGATGAGCTGCAGGGTATCAAGCGGGGAATCATGGAAATGGCCGACCTGATCGCCATCAACAAAGCGGAGGGAGATAATCTCGATGCGGCAAAGCGGGCCATGCAGGAATACAAAAACGCACTGAGCCTGTTTCCGCCGGCGCCGTCGAAATGGAAAACACCGGTGGTGACCTGCTCCGCATTAAATGGGGATGGGCTGGATGATGTGAAAGAAAAGATCGGGGACTACCTGGAGCACATCAAAGAGAGCAGTTATTTTAAAAAGCAGCGACGAGAACAGTCGGCCTGGTGGATGCACGAAACCATTCGCGAAAAGCTGACGACTGAATTTTACAATGATACCTCCATCAAAGAAAAAATTTCGGAAATCGAGGAGAAGGTGAATACCGGAGAGATCAGTTCGTTTGCAGCGGCGGAGA
>JAWLEH010000080.1:0-16028 GCA_041686215.1 Balneolaceae bacterium
CTACAGACCCGGCTGAGTCAGTATGGGTTTGATGGGATGCAGCACGAGAAGATGTCCAAAAAGGTATAATTCATCGAACACTGCTTAAATAATTTAGGCTTCCCTTCCGTACTCACCCTAAATCCCTCTCTATATTAATAGAGAGGGGTTAAATGTCTAAATTATTTAAGCTGGTTTGTTTGTTGATTTACTGTTTGGACAGCCTCGGGATAAAGCCGAAGCTACAGGCCATAAGAGAGCATGACTCCCGGAAAAAAGGTGCTTTTAGTAAAGATTGGTTTTGAGTAAGTTATGCCACTTCTACTAAACCTCAACGCACACTTATTCCATGACAAAGCGGTTACTCTGCCTGGTACTATTTTTCGCTACACTTCTGATTTCGGCCGAGAGTATGGCCCAGCTTCGGTCTCCTGCTGACTTTTTAGGATATGAGCTGGGTGACCGGTACACGCCTCATTATAAAGTAATGGGCTACGTTGCCCACGTGGCGGAAGAATCTGATTTTGTATCACTGCATCCCTATGGCGAAACCTATGAACATCGCGAGCTTAATTACCTGGTTGTTACGACTCCGGCAAACCATCAGAGAATTGATGAAATACGGGAGAATAACTTAAAGAGTATTGGTTTGATGCAGGGTGAGCCTACAGATCTCCGCAAAGCAATTACGTGGCTGAGTTTTAACATCCATGGGAATGAGACCTCAAGTAGTGAGGCTGCTATGAAAACTCTCTATGATTTGGCTAACCCCGGGAATGAACAGTCGCAAGATTGGCTGGCCAACAGTGTGGTTGTCATCGACCCGATGGTGAATCCCGACGGACGCGACCGGTACGTAAATTGGTTTAATGGAATTACAGGATCAGAGTATGATCCGGATGTGGCTTCCCGCGAACATCATGAACCGTGGCCCGGCGGGCGTCCTAACCACTACTATTTTGACCTGAACCGGGACTGGGCGTGGCAGACACAGGTAGAATCGCAGCATCGAAATGAGATCTACCAGCACTGGATGCCGCATATTCACGTCGATTTTCACGAGCAGGCGTACAATTCACCCTACTATTTTGCACCTGCGGCTGAGCCGTTTCACGAAGTAATCACCGACTGGCAGCGTGAGTTTCAAACCACAATCGGCGAAAATCACGTACGCTATTTTGATGAAGAAGGCTGGCACTATTTCACGAAAGAGCGATTCGACCTGTTTTATCCAAGCTACGGCGATACCTGGCCAACCTATAATGGTGCCATTGGCATGACCTACGAGCAGGCGGGAGGCGGACTCGGTGGTGCGGCAGTGATCACAGAAACCGGTGACACCTTAACGCTGAAAGATCGCCTGACCCATCACGCCATAACGGCTCTTTCCACTGTTGAGGTAACCGCTGAACATGCAGATCGGGTAGTGGAAGAGTTTGAGAAATTTTATTCGGATGCGGTTGAAAACCCTGCCGGCCGCTATAAAACCTATGTTGTAAAAGGAGACAATGATCCCGATAAAATCTATAACCTGCTCACGTTCCTGGATCATCAGAGGATTGACTACAGCCGTGTAACGTCCTCACAAAATACGGACGGCTACAACTACAATACCGGTCAGACGGAACGTTTGTCGGTAAGTGAAGGGGATGTAATCATCAGTGGATACCAGCCCAAGTCTCAACTGGCCCGCGTCTTTTTTGAACCGAATCCCGCTTTGTCGGATTCTCTTACCTACGATATTACGGCCTGGGAAGCCCACTACCGTTTTGGCCTGAATGGATTTGCAACGGAATCCAGGATTCAGACGGGGGAAGAGATCACCCCGGATGATTTCCGGCAGCCTGAAGTGACCGGGGCGGATGAGCCGTATGCCTACATCACAGAATGGAGCAGTATGGACGATGCGCGGTTCCTGGCAGAACTTGTACAGAAAGACGTAAAAAGCAGGGTTTCAACCGTTCCATTTTCTATTGACGGACGCGATTTCGAACGCGGCACATTGGTAATTACACGCGGGAACAACAAAAACCTGGGGGGTGATTTCGACCGTATTATACATGAAGCAGCGGCCAGTCACGGGAGATCTTTACATGGCGCATCCAGCGGATATGTATCCGAAGGGTCTGATTTTGGATCGTCAAACGTGGCTTTTATTGAAAAACCGGAAGTAGCTGTCTTTATGGGTGATGGTGTCTCTTCGCTGTCAGCCGGCGAAGTGTGGCACTTTTTTGATCAGCAGTTGCACTATCCGGCCAGGCTTTTTCACACCGACCATTTCAGCCGCGTGGATCTGGACAAGTATAATACAGTAGTACTTCCAAGCGGATATTATTCATCCATGCTCACAGAAAATGGCAGAAGTAAGCTGGCTGACTGGGTTCAAAATGGAGGGACTCTTGTAGCTATTGGCAATGCGGTGTCAGCCGTTTCGGGAATGGAAGGGGTGCAACTGTCAGGGAAATCTTCATCAGAAAGAGATGAAGCAGGTGAGGAATCGAAACTTCGTATTTATGATGAACAAAACCGAATCCGCGCAATGAGCAACACGCCAGGTTCCATATACAAAACCACGCTCGATCATACCCACCCGCTGGCTTACGGGTACGATTCCGATTATTACTCATTGAAGACGGACGCCTCGGCTTTTGGATATCTTGCCGGCGGCTGGAATGTTGGTACGGTGCAGGAAGATGCGCATATGAGTGGATTTACCGGTCAACTGGCCAAACAAAATCTTGAGGAAAGCCTCACCTTCGGGGTCGAATCTGTGGGGAGCGGGCAGGTTGTTTACATGGTGGATAACCCGCTGTTCAGGGGCTTTTGGGAGAACGGTAAGCTGCTTGTGGCAAACGCACTGTTTTTTGTTGGGCAGTAAGGGGGATTTTAGCATTTAAGCAATTGCGCCCTGGCAGAGTTCATGGATTTGAAGGATCCTGCCAGGATTGCAATGAGCAACGTGTGCGAAATGTTGCAATGTCCACCAGGGTTTTCGGGGCAAGCCTCGATTAATAATTGAGCGTAAATACATCCCACGCCTCGGGTTTATAGCAATGGCGCCATCCATATCTTTCTAAAGAAGGTACGCCTCCGGAATGAGAGCTTTTGAGGATGATAATCTGCCGATAATCCAAACAAAATACCTATTCTCTAATCAATCAGTCAACTAATCATCTCCTGAGTTCGACACTGGGGGACACAGAAATAATTAATTTAATAAATACGGTATTTTTGATTCTGAAGAAGGGTTCCGGCCTTGATGGGTGGAGGGATAGCATGGTTTGCACTATGCACTACAGCGCGGGAGAAATCGCTATGAGCGCTCACACAGTGAGCATTCTCATAGTGTACCCGTGCGGGGCGAACCATGCCCGGAAGCCATCACAGCCGGGAGTTTTTGCTTACTCATTTTGGCGGTCCACCTGTCCCCACGGGAAAAGTAAGAACCTGAGTTCGATTCTTAATCAATTTCATTTATTCGGTACGAAGTCTCCCCTAAAAAGGGGAGATTTAGAGGGGTGATCATCGGTTTTCCACTGATTTGTTGAACATCCCCCTCAATCCCCCTTTTCTCCCAAAGGGATCCCTCGCGGGGTAAGGGGGAATTTTGATGTCATTGATTAAGAATCGAACTCAGGTTAAGAGGTTTAATAGCACTGATTACCAAATGCTACAGGACTCTATAAAATTCATCAGCTTTTTATCAATTGATTAATTTCTTCAAAAAGAAAGTGTTGATATGAGTTCAAAGTTAAAAGCCTGATAAAACGTTATTTGCTGTGATCCCAGATACCTTGAGAGGTTCTGGGACACCCAATATGATACGTATGAATGGGTTAACTACTTGATTTTATTGGTTAAAAAATATTGCACTTTAAAAGTGAAGAACTCAGGAATCAACCAATCACCTATTAATCAACTGCGCGCTCCACTTTCTGGCGATACTTCTCATAAAACGCCCGATGTGCATCAACCATATCAATTTTGCGTCCCTGGATGTATGCCTGTTCAATTTGCGTGCTATACTCAAGCGGGTTTCCGTTTGTGATCAGCAGGGTGGCGTGTTTCCCCTCCTCGAGTGATCCAAGACGATCCTCAAATCCTAAAATTTCAGCAGGTGACAGTGTAACTGCTCTTACAGCTTCGTGTATATCGAGGCCAAAGGCGGCGGAAGCACCCGCTTCATTCGCCAGCCTGAACGCATAAGGCGCACTCGAACTTCCGGCAATGGCAAATGGAACACCTGCAGCGTGCAGTTTAGACGGGAGGCTGTACTGGTCGTCGTAGCCTTCCCAGTCGCGTTCGGGGGCATCGAGCACGGTAGTTATAATAACCGGAATCTCTTTCACAGCAAGCTGAGTGGCAATAAAATGTGCATCGCGGCCGCCAACAATCACAATGTCTAACTCCTCCTGTTCTGTCCAGGTGATGGCGTCCTGTATCTGACGAAGTTCATCAGCAGCCACGACTACCGGTTGCTCTCCTGTAATTACAGATCGCATTGCAGACAGGCGGGAGTCGTTTTCGGGACGGGAAGCATTACCATTTTCGTAAGCCTGTACACGGTTGTGATATGCTTTTGCTTCAGCCAGAAAATCATCAAGAGAGAGAATCTCCTCTTCGTAATCGTCGCCGGGTGAGGGCCAGTTTATCATCATTCCCGTGCCGGATTGAACCACCATCTCTTCCCACGACCAGCCGTCAAGCATCATGGCCGATGACTGACCTGAAATGATTCCGCCGCCCGGTGTGGTGACTGCTGTTAAAACCCCGTTTGTTCGTGCTGTTCCTATATGCCGGCTTTCCGGGTTAAATGCAATCTCGGGTGTTACATTAGGATTGAACCGGCCCTCTTCGCTGATATCTACGGTCATGCTGACGGCGCCAATTTCAAAAATTCCCATTCGGCTGTAAGAATCAATCAAGCCCGGCCAGATCTCTTTTCCCGAGACATCTACCTCTTCGGCGCCCGAAGGAATTTGAACTGATGCCCCGATTGCTGTTATAATCCCGTCGTCGAAAACAACAGTTCCATTTTCTATAACCTCTCCGGAGATGGTATGGATGGTTCCGCCGGTAAGTGCCACCGGCTGATCCTGTTTGGGGGCGGGGGTTTGAGCGGCTGCCGAAACAGCTGTCATGCAAATTATCAGTAATGATAAAAAGAACGCCGGGAGATATATATACAGATCCGCAGAGGAGCGTGTTATTGCAGTCAATTGAATTGCTTTTGTAGCCATGGGATCCTCAGTTTGGTTAAAATTGTACGGGTGTATTTTTGAGTAAAGTGATTTCATTATTCGGCCTCCAGCATATACTGTATCAATTTACCGCGCTCTTCCCGGATCTGCTCCCGCAGTTCAGCGTCCTCTTGCAGGTCGAAATATTTGCGGCCATCAATCCACGTCTGTTCTGCTTTGGTTTGGGTTGAAAGAGGGTCTCCGTTCCAGATCACGAAGTCAGCATCTTTTCCTTCTTCAAGCGATCCCACGGATGAATCTATACCGAGCAGTATTGCAGGATTTATGGTAACAAGAGCTAACGCGTCTTCGGGATCCATCCCGGCATGCACCATTTTCGCAGCTTCCCAGTTCATCCGGGAGGCAATCTGGCTGTTGTCTGAGTGCAGCGAGGTAACCACTCCGGCTTCTGAAAGCAGCCGTGCATTATAAATCGTGCCGTCGTAGGCTTCAATTTTGAAAGATGACCAATCGGACCAAACCACAGCCCCGGCTCCGTGTCGGGCCAGTTCGGGTCCCACCTTGTAGGCTTCCACTGCGTGATGAAAAGCTTTAATCGTGAAATCAAACGCCTCGGCTACTTTGGTCAGGGCAAGAATCTCGTCCTGCCTGTAGCTGTGCGACTGTACCAGGATGTCCCCGGATAAAATATCGGCCAGGGCGTCGAGCCTGAGATCTTTACGCGGCGGTATGCCTTCCCCGGTTTCTTCCCAATCGTTCCATCGTGAAGTATAATCCTGAGCCTGGCGGAACCGGTCTTCAATAATGTGCTGGGTTCCCATACGGGTTTCTGGATAACGGTCGCTTCCCACCCGTTTGGGGTTTTCACCCAGTGCAAATTTTACAGTACGTGGTGCCTCATCAATTTTCAAATCGTGGGACAGCGCTCCCCATCTCATCTTAATATGCTGATTTTGCCCTCCAATCGGGTTGGCCGATCCGTGCATCACATGTGCCGCGGTTAGTCCACCGGCAGTTTGCCGGTACATCCAGATATTGTTGATATTGAGAACATCACCAAGGCGCACCTCCGGCACAATAGCATTTCCTACCTCGTTGACACCATCTACACCGGAATGAATGTGCGGGTCAATGAGGCCTGGTGTCACGTGTTTTCCTTGCGCATCAATAACAACAGCGTTACGCGGAGCGCTTAAATTTTCGCCCACGTCAGCCACTTCCCCGTTCCGGATCAGGAGGTCGGCATCTTCAAGGATTCCCTGCTCTCCCATTGTCCAGATCGTAGCGTTTTGAACCAATACCGCACCGGGCTGTTCCGGAATTGATTCCCGGCCAAACTCCATGGCGGGCCGGATGTCTGCAAGTTCAAGATTGCGTTCAGGGAAATCCAAATCCTCAGGCTCATCCGGATCTGCCGCACTGTTGCGTTCAGCACTCCATTCTGTTTGTGTGCCATCGGGCATTTCGGCCCATCCGGTCAGTTCTTCACCACTTAGAGTTGCGGTGATGCGAACGGTGCCTTCTAACACGGGTTCTGACGAGAGCTCTGCCCGGAATCGTTTTGATATATCATTGAATGAAACAGATGAAAAGTCGATCGATTCATCATCGCTTCCCATGGAGCCGGAGAGTTTATCCGGAGAACCGCTGACAGAAAAGCTGCCGCTTAACTCACTCAGGTCAGAAGACACAATCCATTCACCCCTGACGTCTGATTCGGGAGCGGGATTTACCCGAAATCGATCTCCTTCAACCCAAACATCGTGAATGGAGCTTCCGGAGTTGAAGAGGTCGCCGTTCGTAACAACAATATTTGCAACTTTGCCGGGTTCCAGTGTGCCGTGTGTGTTTGATATCCCGAGCAAGTCTGCAGGATTTGTTGTGAGTGCGGCGAGAGCTGCAGACGCATCAAGCCCGGCGTGAACGGCCAGTCGGATATTTGATAAAAATTCCTCTTTTTCATCCATGCCGTCGGTAGTAAGGGAAAAGGGTACACCGGCCGAAGCAACCCTTGCCGGGTTTTCCGGTGCAAGATACCAGTGCCGGAGTTCGGCAAGATCTTCGTTGAGTGCATCTTCGGGTGTGTCGATCCCCGGCTTTTCAGGAAATGCAAGGGGAAGAATCAGCGGGTGAGTATTGTCTGAAAGGTAATCCAGAACTTTATATTCATGTCCATTTCCCCGTATCCATGGGTTGATACTAAATTCTTCGGTAAGACGCGAAACCCTGAGCAGTTCTTCATCGCTGTTGGCAGCAAAAAGTAATGGCTGATTTCCACGCGCGGCGGGAGTGAGTGCAGCGAGCGCCGCATTGGATTCGGGGCGTTCCAATCCTTCCGGATTGTTTTGATAAGTTGAGTGAGCCCTTTCGTACCAGTCGGCATCGTAGAGGGTCTGCCGGATAAAGGCAATACCGCCGATGGGGGAGGTTGGGTAGCCGTAGCCGAGATCCCAGCTTCGGGTAAGGGCCGCTGCCTGTGACACACCTGTACGGATAACCCGATCACTAACTTCACCGTTGTTGAGGCTTACCACAGCTGTCTGCCCTTTGAAAATCCCGAGAGGCGGAACCGATAATGCGGTTGTAAAGCCCTGGTTTCGAAGCTCATCCCGGCCATCTTCTTCACCTTGATATTCTCCTTCTGCGGTTAAGTGGGCACGTAACTGTGGGTTCCATGCAAGGTTCCCGCGGTTCAGTTCTTCGCGGGGGGATTGCATGCCCAGATGGGTGTATGGGTCAATAAATCCCGGGTAGATCGTTTTCCCGGAAAGGTCCCACACCCTGGCATCAGCGGGCGGCTGCACATTGTTACCAACATTCTCAATGACGCCTCCGCGAATCACAAGCGTACCGTTTTCTATGGTTTCTTCAGGTGTCATCACAATTGTAGCGTTGGTAAATGCATGAACCCCGGATGATATGGAGTGGATGCCGGTGGTGGGAGAGGTTTGGGCACACGCCTGGAGGGGAAGGAAAACAGCTGCCAGAAGCATCAGGGTAATCTTGCAGGTGTGATGAAATTGAAAACAGATGAGTTTATATCCTTGTGTCATATACCGGTTGGATTGGTTATGTGATTCATCAGCAGTCGGGATTATTTGCATTTAAGAACTGAAAACCGATGCCGCGCATTCGTTATGGAAAAATTGTAATAGCACTGTACATAAAAGGCTATACCACGCCTGTTATATAGCGATTTACCAAAATTTTCAACTTTTGTTAAAGAATGAAAATACTGTATGCAGGCCCATTATAAAGCTAAAAGTTGTAAATCAAGAGGATTAAAGCAGGATCCAGGTTAAGATGAGAAGAATCAGCACCCAAACGCCGATCTTGAAGGAGAGTGTCTGTTTTGGAAATTCGTACCCGCATATTGGGCATACTTCACTATCGGCATCAACTTCTACTGCACATCCCGGGCATTCAACTTTTTTCATGGAGCTATATCGTCAGGTTACCGTCCGGTTCTTTATTTTTAAACAAAATAATGAGTTATTCGTAGCAATGTGAAACTGAAAACAAAAGGAAAGAAACCATGGCAGGACAAGGATCAGGCGGAAATGTAATTGCGGCTCTTTGCAGCTTTTTTATACCGGGATTGGGTCAGCTGTTACAGGGACGATTAATAATGGCCCTCGTTATGTTTGTACTTGCAGGCGTTCTGTGGGTCATTCTTTTGGGCTGGATCATTCATCTCTGGTCCATCCTGGATGCGGCAAAGTTTAAGCCGTAAAACGTACATCGGATATACAAAAAAAGGACAGGGTACCGGTCCGCCAAAATAGTCAACCTGCTGATTGTGGCTTCACGGTACCTGTCCAATTTGGAACCATCTTCTTTATCGAAATAAACGCGCAGGTACGTTTACAACGAGATACCGGCCAGAATGTAGAACTGTTCTGAGTCGGGATTATACACAACAGCGCCGTTTAAAGGTATGCTGAAGGAATCAGTAATTTTGATCTCTTTACTTGTTGAGATACCGGCATTTACAAGCGCGAAGTCCCCGTCTGTGGAGTGCCAGCCATCACCCGCTCCGAGAAAAAGGTCGGCGGCACCAACGGTTAAGCCCGCTTCAAAGTAGAGATCTTCACCGGCAGAACCTGCAAATGCAGCTTCATTAAAGATGTAATTTGCCGAAAGGGAGAAGTTCTCAATTGCATATCCCAGATTAAGTTCCAGTGCATGGCTATCACCTTCCGTATAAGGTGAGCCGGGATAGTAGTAATCTGTTAATCCCAGGCTGAGTCCGAAGTCGAACTCATACCCGGCATAGAGATCCATCTCCTGGAATCCAAGAGATCCGTCATCCGGATCCCCGTCTATTCCCTGGGATCCCCATGCGCCGATCGCAAACCCTCCGGATGAAAATTCTACATAAGGCTGCACGGCCGGACCGGAAAATGCAACCCCGCGGAATACGTATGTGCTGTATAGATCTACCCCGGTATCTATCTCCTGGGCCTGTGATGTATCAGGCGGCAACAGGAAAAGTAAAGAGAAACCAAATAAAGTGGTAAAGAGTGATTTTGTAAGTGTGGATAGTGTAATCTTTCTATTCATATTGGTATTTTGATAGTGTTTATGACAATTGCGTCAGTGATTGGAGTAAACAAAGGAGCACCGGATGTCCAGTCTTGGGTGCTCCTTTTTTTGTGTAGATAGGTTACCGATCAGGCCGTGTACTGACCCAGTTCGGTTGTTGGAACGGGTGAAAAATCCGGATAGGCTTTGTTGCCGTGTTCCGAAATATCAAGTCCGTCAGATTCTACTTCAGGTGATACCCGAACTCCGACAACGGCTTTGATTGCAGCAAATACAGCTAAAGAAAAAACAAATGTTGTTGCAAGTATCGCTGTGGTTCCAAGCAGCTGAACAAGGAAACTGGCCGGTGTGAAGATACCCACGGCAAGTGTTCCCCAGACCCCGCAAACGCCATGAACAGAAATTGCGCCAACCGGATCATCCAGTTTCAGTTTATCGAACATCAGGATAGAAAATACAACAATAACGCCCGCAGTTGCGCCAACCATTACAGCGCCTGAAAGAGAAATCACATCGGCTCCAGCTGTAATTCCAACGAGCCCGGCAAGAATACCGTTTAGAGCCATTGGCGCATCCAGGCTTTTCATAACAACCTGAGTGGTAATCATGGAGGCGAGTGCGCCCGCGCAGGCTGCAAGAGCTGTTGTAACAAATACATAGGACACTCCGACAGGATCCGCACTAAGGACAGAACCGCCGTTAAAACCAAACCAGCCAATGAAAAGCAGAAACACTCCAACTGTTGCAAGCGGAATGTTGTGAGCCGGTATGGCAAAGGTCTTTCCATCTTTGTATTTACCGGATCTTGCACCAAGGATTATCACGCAGGCAAGTCCTGCAGCACCACCTACACCGTGTACAAGAGTTGACCCTGCAAAGTCATAGAAACCGAGTTCATCTAACCATCCGCCGCCCCAAACCCAGCTACCTGTCATTGGGTAGGAGATCGCCAAAAGCAGCACGCCAAAAATCATAAATGAAGAGAGTTTAATCCGGCCTGTAACACACCCTGACACAATGGTTGCTGCTGTAGCCGCAAACATAGCCTGGAATATAAAGTCGGACCAGATGGTCATGTCCATTCCATAACCGGTGGTAAGCATACCAACAGGATCAGCTTCATCAAACCCGATCCCAAATCCGCCAAAGCCAAATATTCCGTTGAAATCCCCCGGATACATAATCTGAAACCCGACAAAGGCGTAGATTAAGATGCCCGAGCAAAGAATGAACACATTCTTATAGATCACATTTACCGAATTCTTCGATTGTGTGAGCCCGCTTTCGAGCGATGCAAAACCAAGGTGCATTAACAATACCAGGAATGCAGCGACTAAAATCCAGAGGTTGTCCACAATGAACTTCACATAGCCTTCTGAATCCTGAAATTCCTCAAGCGTTGAAAATTCCTGCATATCGGCCGCCTCAGCCTCGGCTGTGGTTTCAGCCACGGCTATGGTGGTTTCTGCCGTTTCGGCTACCGCTGAAGGTTCAGGTTGATCACCAATCGCGACGTACCCCACGCCAACGACTAAAAATAGAAGTAGTAGTACTGATTTAACGTATTTATTCATTTCAGTTGAGATTAATTGAGGTTGACTCGCCTAAAGTTCAATGGTGTAAGTAGAATTGTCAATTATTTTTTTAAACAAAAAGTTAATTTAGCGTAAACAAATAATACAAATTAAAAAAGCGCTTTTAATTATAGTTAATCTGCGCAACATCTTGGTCGGGAAGGCGAAAGCCCGAAAAGTAACCGGTCGATTGAGGGGTATTTTGAGAGTGAAGAGTGGTATAAACACGGCTTAGTATAAATTATTAAGTTAAATTACCGGGCCCTCTTTTTATTATTAAGTGGAGGGTGCCGGATATTTTATTCAGCCGGACCTGAGAGTTTTTCCTTTCTTTTTTGTACAATTCTATTGGGCCGGAAAACATACATCCGGTAATGAATAAAGATTTAAAAATTACTATGAGCGCATCACTGAACCTGGGTCGATATGCTGGAATTAAAGTTCAGATTCACTGGACGTTCTGGCTGCTGTTTGTTTTTGTAGCCTTTATGGTTTACTCAGCCGGGGGAACCACAACCGATCTGGCCTGGAATCTCGTGTTCGTAAGCGCACTTTTCTTTTGTGTGATACTGCACGAATTTGGTCACGCGTTAACAGCCAGAACCTTTGGCGTTGGAACTCGCAGCATCACACTGCTACCTATTGGCGGCCTGGCCAGCCTGAAGGAGATTCCTGATAACCCAAAACAGGAGTTCTATATTGCTATTGCCGGGCCACTTGTAAATGTGGTCATTGCGCTGCTTCTCTACCCATTTGTTTCGTTTGATGCGTTCACCGGCCAGGAACCGGATGCCATACAGGAACAGCTCTCCACAATTAATGCGGGTAATTTTCTACTCTACCTCTTTTTTATAAACATTGCATTGGTGCTTTTCAACATGCTTCCGGCTTTTCCAATGGACGGCGGACGTGTTTTCCGGGCTCTCTTATCTATGAAGATGGGCAGGGTGCGTGCCACAAATATTGCGGCTTCAGTTGGTAAATTCCTGGCCTTCCTGTTTTTTATTTACGGGCTGTTCTACAGCGTCATTCTTGCAGTGATTGCAGTTTTCATCTATTTTGGGGCGCATTCCGAAAACATTACCGTACAGCAGCTCGGCCTGCTTGAAGGCAGTACCGTTCGCGACGCAATGATTACTGAATTTACACTGCTCAATCCCGGAGATCCGCTTTCGGTAGCGGTTGATAAAATTCTTGCAACAACTGAACAAAATTTTATTGTGTCAGATGAGGAAGGCATTCAGGGGATTTTATATATGGAAGATCTTGCTCAAACCATTCGTGAAAGAGGCCGGGATGTGAAAATCGGGGAGGTAATGGACCGTGAAATCCGTTCTCTGAAACCGGATGCCCCACTGGCTAACGGTTATAAAAAACTGCAAAGAGGTAACAAAAATTTCTTTCCGGTACTTGAAAATGGCTCTGTCGTTGGCGTCGTGGATATGAATAATATCAATGAATTTTTGACCCTTAAGGCAGAGTATGATTACTAATCCATCTGCTTGTAGTAAACTGATACAGTTTCGCAGGATATGATTGAGGTCCGCAATATTGTGAAGACGTTTGATGAGCGTGCCCTTAACGGAGTCTCTTTGACAGTACCTAAAGGGAAAACACTTTCACTCATCGGGCCCAGCGGGTGTGGAAAGTCAACGTTACTGAGAATCATTATGGGCCTCCTTCAGGCCGATTCGGGTGATGTTATTGTCAACAGCCGGGAGGTGAGGAGCCGAAACCTCCTTGAAATCCGACGGCAAATGGGCTATGTGATTCAGAGCGGAGGTCTGTTTCCGCACCTCTCAGCCCGTGAAAACCTGACACTGGTAACCGGGTACCTGGGCTGGAGCTCCGACAAGGAAAATGAACGCATATCTGAGCTTTGCAGGTTGACTAATATCCGGGAAGAGATGCTTCAGAGGAAACCGGGCCTTCTATCAGGAGGGCAGGCGCAGCGAATCAGCCTGATGCGGGCACTAATGCTCGACCCCGAAATTATCCTGCTGGATGAGCCTTTGGGCTCTATCGATCCGCTGGTACGGTATGAGCTGCAGAACGATCTCCGCTCTATTTTCAGGAAACTGAATAAAACCGTCTTGCTGATCACGCACGATCTGGGCGAAGCCGCATTTCTTGGGGATCTCATCGTTCTGATGAAAGAGGGTGACATTGTGCAAAAAGGCCCGATTGAAAAAATTATCAGGGAACCTGTCAATGATTTTGTTCGCAGTTTCGTACATGCGCAGCGCAGCCCGCTGGAGGAGTATTAATATGACATTCAGGCTCCTTTTTCTTGCGTTGATTGTATTCGGAGCGGGTTTGGGCCGTGGAGTTGCTCAGCAGAGTGATCCGGTCCGGATCGGGACTAAAGCTTTTACCGAATCTGTAGTCCTCGGGGAGCTGATCCGGCAGTCGGCGGAAGCTGACGGACACCCTGTTCAACTGACCAGGCAGCTTGGCGGTACACAGATATTGTGGAGCGCAATTACCGGGGGCGACATTGATGTGTACCCGGACTATACGGGCACACTATCAGAAGAAATCTTTTCCGGGCGGGATATTGAGTCGCAGGACGATTTACGGGACGCACTCGAAGAGTTCGGTATCCGAATGACGCAGCCGCTTGGTTTTAACAATACCTACGCCATCGGGATGAAAAAGGAGGTGGCTGAGCAAAAATCTATTCAAACCATATCAGACCTGAAGGACCATCCGGACCTTGTATATGGATTCAGCAATGAGTTTATGGATAGAAGCGACGGCTGGCCCGGCCTTCGTAGGGCTGCAGAGTTATCGCCGGCCTCTGTTCGCGGGCTGGATCACGATCTGGCTTATCGTGGCCTGGAGGCCGGAACTATCGATATAATTGACCTGTATTCCACCGACCCGGAAATAGGGTATTATGATATCCGGGTATTGGAGGATGATATCGGTTTTTTTCCAACGTACGAGGCTGTCATACTCTACAGAAATGATCTCGACCCGGCTGTCGTAGAATCACTACGCAGGTTTGAAGGAATGATTACCGAAAATGACATGGCAGAGATGAATGCGGCAGTAAAAATAGACAGGCAGGATGATGGCGCTGTTGCAGCAGCTTTTCTTTCCAAACAGTTTGATTTTGAAAGCACATTTGTAGCCGAAACCCTTTATGACAGACTTTTAAAACATACCGCCGATCATCTTGTACTTGTAGGTATATCTTTGGGTATGGCTATTGTTGTGTCCATACCACTTGGGATTCTTGCCGTAAAAGTTAGGACGCTCGAAGCGGTTTTACTCGGCCTTGTGGGGATTTTACAAACGATCCCCTCGCTGGCGCTGCTGGTATTTATGATTCCGCTCTTTGGAATTGGTACGGTGCCGGCTATCGCGGCACTTTTTCTCTATAGTCTACTGCCCATAGTGCGAAATACGCATGCCGGGATAAAAAATATCGGGTTGCCGTTGATGGAATCAGCCCGGGCACTGGGTTTGCCAAATGGGTTGGTCCTGCGGAAGATTGAGCTGCCTCTGGCTATGCCCTCTATCCTGGCCGGGGTTAAAACATCAGCGGTGATTAATGTTGGTACGGCTACGCTGGGTGCACTCATTGGCGCAGGCGGTTATGGACAGCCAATCCTTACAGGTATCCGTCTCGATAGTGTTCCGCTGATCCTGGAAGGAGCTGTTCCGGCTGCGCTGCTTGCCCTGCTGGTCCAGGGTTTCTTTGACCTGGTTGAAAAGTGGTTTGAGCGATAGAAACTTTCTGGCTACAAAAAAGATCTCCATCAAATACATGAATGAACTACCTCGGGGAAGAGCCCTCGAGGTATCAACTTAGAACCCATAACTTTTTGTTCAAATATGTGGTTTTTTAGGAGTGTCCCCCTTTCCGACCCAGAAGGTCGGGGAATCTAACCACTTATGATGAATCAAGAAACATTTACGATCAAAAATAAGACACCAACTGTAGAAACGTATCGTAAACTGCGCCGTTTGAGCGGCCTTAGCCCAAAAACTGAGGAGGCTGCAAAAGCAGGTTTAAGGGGAACCCTGTTTGCCGTGCAGGCATTTCACAGGAGTGAAGCGGTGGGAATGGCACGACTGATCGGTGATGGTGGCTGCCATTTCCAGGTGGTGGATGTTGCCGTGTTGCCAGAACATCAGAGAAAAGGGCTCGGCCAGCGCATGATGGCTGAGTTAAAAACCTATATCGATACTCATCTGCCGGAAAGTGCGTACATCAGTTTAATAGCCGATGGTCACGCAAATAAACTCTACGAAAAGTTTGGATTTCGGCCGGTAGCTCCGGCGTCTATCGGTATGTATTTGAGGGTGGATTCGTAGTGTCGTGTAAACGATAAAGTATCAGGCACTCAAAGACTTCCAAACCTGAGTTCGATTAAAAAATAATGGAAAAAACTCCTAAAGCAGTTCAGAAAGGGCGGTTGTGTAGTAAAATCATTTTCAATACGGTCATACCACGCCCCGGCGTGGTATCTCCTGCCCAATTGGGGATCGGAGATCCCGCGTCTCCCGAAGGGATCCCACTGGGGAAGCGCGGGATGACGCACTTCCTGAACTGCTACGCATGTAATTCAGTAATGATAACAATCGAACTCAGGTTCCGAAGTCTTTTCTGGCTGTATGAATGCTCAGTCTCTTTTATAATTCTCACTTTTAAAACAAGCACGCATACTTCGATAGTCTCCCATACCCTCAATTTCGACGGGCATTTCAGTGTAGACAT
>JAWLEH010000207.1:0-3632 GCA_041686215.1 Balneolaceae bacterium
TGGGTGCAACTGTAACCGTTCAGCTTAACAGCAGCGACTGGCGTGAAAGCAATGGTATTTTGATGCCTTATGAAGTAACAAGCTATGCCGATGGCGAACAGGTGTCATCTACAACTGTGACATCGCATGGTGTAGAGTAGATTTAGTATTTTTGAATGAACTTTAAAAAGAGCCGTGCAGATTGTACGGCTTTTTTTGATGATTGATTTCTATCTATTTTAAAAATGCAACATATTCGAAGTAGCTGAAGGGATAAAATATCAATTGAATAAACAGGTACATTTATATTATGCAGGAGTAGTTTGGTAACTTACTAAATACCTGAGTTCGATTAAAAATAATGGTAAAAGCAGTCCAAAAAGGGCGTCATCTCGCACCTGATGCGTGATCTACTGCCCCTATCAAAGGCAGGGGATGAGGCTGTCTAAAAAGGTATAATTCATCGAACATCGATTAAATAATTTAGGTTTCCCTTCCGTACTCACCCTAAATCCCTCTCTATTTAATAGAGAGGGATTAAATGTCTAAATTATTTAAGCTGGTTTGTTTATTGATTTACTTTTTGGACAGCCTCATGACATAATTGTTGATGAATTAACGTAAATAACGCCCTTTTTGGACTGCTTTTGGTAGTATTTGGTAAAATTAAGAATCGAACTCAGGTTAAATGGTAACGATTTAAACCCGGACGAATACGGAGATTTTATGGCCGATATGTTAAAAAGAGTCAGGGAGGAAATCTCTTAACCCGTTTTAAAAATGGCTATAAAGATGTGACAAAACTTTTCCAGCCACTGGACGATGAGCAGGCATTGTTCAGGTATGCGGAGGGTAAGTGGACTATCAAACAAAAGGTTGGCCACATGATTGACACGGATCGCATCATGAATGTCAGCGCTCTGAGTTTGCCAGGGTTGATGCTCATCAGCTGCCGGGGTTTGACCAGGATGATTACGTGCGTGTGGCAAATTTTAATGAAAAACCGCTTGATGATTTGATGCAGCAATACCGGGGCGTTCGATCATCAACCCTGCAGCTTTCCCCCTCATTTTCCGATGAGATGCTTATGGCTCGTGGAACCGCGAGCGACAGTGAAGTTACGGTACGTGCACTGGGATTTCTAATTGCCGGACACGAGATGCACCACCTGGGTATCTTGAAAGAAAAGTATCTTCCGGCACTTTGAGATGCAGAACTGTACCTATCTTTAAAAGTGAGATTGCAAACTGATTTTTGTCTAGAGTAAAGCTTTCACTGTGTAAAAAATCAGTCAATTTGGTACGTTTGATTGAAAACTCATCCCGCTAATTCCGAATTTTAGTTTGAACTACCCTTTGGTTTTAACCTTGAACAAAGTCCTTTTTTCTGGAACGCCTTTGTCTATGAATCGATCAAATACATTTATTTAAGAGTGGTATAAATTCACCGATAAAACTTCAAGCGTAGCTCATAAAATGCTAGTTCATTCGATGAGTTTAACTTAATTATAAGAATCGAAAAAAAATTATATCAGAAATGATAAAAGGGAATAAAAATAAGACGGTTAAACGGAAGCTTATATATGGTTTTGGTGTGGCAATATTGATTACAATACTTCTGGGTAGCTTTGCCCTGAATGAAGTGTTTAATATTAGAGACGAGGCACAGGTGATCAATGAGGAGTACCTGGAAGGAATGGTTTTGACAGGATTTTTCGATGCCTGGGCAAGGCAAGAACTAGCTTTGTTGCAAATGCACATTTTAACGGAAGATCCGGAACAATCATCGGCCTATAAGAGAGAACTTCAAGATTATATAGAAAGCTTTCAAAAGGATTTCGAAGCCTATAATGCGGTTATCAATCAACCGGGGGCCCGTAAACTTTATCAGGAAACAGAGATTGCTTATTCCGAGTGGGAATTGGTCCGGGATGAAGCTCTTCAGCTTATGAGTTCCGGTCGTCAAGACCAGGCAATGCAGAAGATGAATAGCATTTTCAATACATCATCGGTGCTTACCGGGCTCACTGCTGACATGATGGACTGGAATTCAGAAGGTGGTACGGCCAGCGGTCAGATTATAGAATCCCAGGTGAATAGCGCGTTCTTTGGTATTTTGATTGGCATTCTTATAGCAATTGGTATTAATATGGCAGTTGCTTTTGGAATTATAAAGTCGATTGTAGCTCCGTTAAGAAAAATAATTGCCGGATTGAAAGGAGGATCTGGGGAGGTTGAAACGGCATCATCTCAATTGTCTCAATCCAGCCAGAACCTTGCTGAAAGTTCAACAGAGCAGGCTGCTGGACTTGAAGAAACGTCTTCCTCACTCGAACAAATGTCGGCCCAGGTTAAACAAACAGCAGAAAATGCCGGGAAAACAGAATCATTAATGAATGAAACCGAACCGCGGGTTAAAAGTGGTGTGGAGGCGATGAAGAGAATGAGTGCAGCGATGGAGGAAATTAAAAACTCAGCCCTTGAAACATCGAAAATTATAAAGACGATCGATGATATTGCATTTCAAACGAATCTGCTGGCGCTGAACGCGGCGGTTGAAGCCGCACGTGCCGGCGAGGCCGGGAAGGGATTTGCCGTAGTAGCTGAAGAAGTTCGCGACCTGGCCCAGCGAAGTGCACAAGCAGCTAAAAATACATCCACACTGATTGAAAAATCGCAGATTAGTTCCGATCGCGGTGTCAGTGTTGCCGAAGAGGTATCGGAAAGCCTGCAACAGATTCAAAGCAGAGTATCTGGTGTGGGTACACTTGTCACCGAAATATCAACGGCTTCTAGTGAACAAGCAAACGGTATCGAACAAGTGAACAGTGTGATGTCTCAAATGGATGAGATGGTTCAGAAAAATGCAGCCAGGGCTGAAGAATCTGCCAGTACTGCTGAAGAACTGTCAGGACAGTCTGTGGAGTTGAGAAGATATGTTGAGGAGCTCATTCTAATTGCAGGAGATGATGGGGTTTCAGCTCGTTCCGTTCTAGAGGACCATTTTTCAGGTAAAAAAGAGAATCTACATCCGGACAAGAGGTACAAAGGTGATGATAAAGGCGGAGTGTACCATTTTAATGATAGCATGGACTATGTGAATAAGTCATACAGTTCCAATAAGCGTAAAAGTGAATCGAAACAATTGATTCCTCTGGATGATGAAGATCTAACGAATTTCTAAGGGATTGCAATTCTACACAATTTGATTTACGACATCACTGCTTTACCTGTGCTGGCATAGCGGATGAGTTTATCGGTAATATTTTTGGCATCGGCAATTTCCGGTAGCGATACTTTTTGTGGTTCTCGCAGCCATTCTTGTATGGTTTTAATTAGAGATTGACCCAGCGAATAGCTTACCAGAACGCCCATTTTTTTAAGAGCGGCTGCGTTACAGAGCTGTTCATAATGGTTTTTTTATGGGAGTCACCATCAGCTTTTACCCAAATAGATCGATTCGGCTCAGGTCTCAAAACCGGCACCGGTAATTACACCACAACTTGTTTCCAGCCTACGAAGGAAGGGCTCGTTTCCAACCGGATGAACCGTCAGGTTTTGCCCAATGGCGGACTCACAGGAAGCGTTGTGATGGATGCCGATAACAATGTACAGTCACCACAGGGTGAAATGACTATTGGTGTGACGCAGACT
>JAWLEH010000081.1:0-15749 GCA_041686215.1 Balneolaceae bacterium
AGTTCGATTCTTAATCAATTTCATTTATTCGGTACGAAGTCTCCCCTAAAAAGGGGAGATTGAGAGGGGTGTTCATCGGTTTTTCCATTGATTTGTTGAACATCCCCCTCAATCCCCCTTTTCTAAGGGGGAATTTTGATGTCATTGATTAAGAATCGAACTCAGGTTAACATGTATTGCTCCACCTGTTTCAGGTAAATTTGGAATTCAACACTTGATAACGCGGTGGTTTAACGACGGTAATTTTTTGCGAACGGATGTGAAAGTTTGAATGTCAATTTCGGCCATGGCATATCCGGTTTGAGTTCCGGCATCTGATATGATGGTTCCCCAGGGGTCAATAATCATTGCGTGGCCGTGGGTTTTCCTGGTCTTGCCATGTGTGCCTGTTTGAGCCGGCGCAAATATATAGGCTGTATTTTCGATAGCTCTTGCCCGAAGCAGCGGTTCCCAGTGATCCTTCCCTGTGGTAGCTGTAAACGCCGATGGAACGGTTATGATACCAGCAGACTGATCGATTAACTTCCTGTAGAGTTCAGGAAAACGAAGGTCGTAGCACACACTGAGGCCGAGTGTCAAAGGCAGATCTGTGGTACAGGTTACAGGTGGATTTGTACCCGGCTCGATGACATCCGATTCACGGTAGCTCTCTGTTGCGGATAGATCAACATCAAACAGGTGTATTTTATCGTATGATGCAATTACATCGCCCTTCGGGTTTATAAGAAGAGAACGGTTGTAGGTTTTGTTGTTCCCGGCCGGTACTGGAATGGTTCCCCCGAGGAGGTGGATACCGAATTCAGAAGCCGTATCTTGCAAAAATTGTACAGACCGTTCGGAGATTTCTTCAGCTTTCTTTTGCCGTTGGTCCACATCTCCTAAAAAAGAAAAATACTCAGGCAGTCCCACCAGCGCAGCCCCATCCCGGGCAGCGGATTGAATGAGGGCCCGGGCATTTTTAAAGTTCAGATCAACATCAGGCTGACTGTTCATCTGAACTGCGGCTGCTTTAAAAGAATTCATAGACTGGGTTTTCTGGCTAATGTTCTTAAGAAGCGGCGTCCTTTGCTTTGGCCAGTGTTTTGTAGTAGTTAAAGATGGAAAAGAGTTTTGAAACTTTAAACAGGCTCTCAATTTTATCGGATGCCTCACAAAGTATAAAGTCACCACCCGCTTTTCGGAGGCTGGTAAGCGAAGCGATAAACATACCCAGTCCGCTTGAGTTTAGAAATTCCACGCCACTCAGGTCTCCAATGACTGTGGTGACACCATCTTCGATCAGTTCTTTAATTTTTTCATGAAACTCTTGCGTTTCTGCCCCCATAAGTCTTCCTTCGAAAGTGATAATTGCGATGTTATCGTGGTCGGATATACTGATTGAGTAACTCATATTATTGCTGTTGGTTATGTGAACGGGTGATTTGTGTAGGGTATAGGCTTGCGGAATATTTAAAAAACAAAACCACTTTGCAACACAAAGTTAATATATATGTATGGTGCAGGTATACTCATATATCGGAGGGCTATGAACCGGTATTTACTGATCAACTTCATTTTTGTTCATGTAGCGAAAGTAATTCGGGAGTAAGGCTATACTACACCAAGACTTTGAATAGCAGGCGTATGGAAAAAAACACGTAATAAAATTTTACTTTGTGAGGCACCCTATGCGCGGAACGCCGGAAATTCTGTAATCCAAATTTGGGGTGCTATCTATTTTTATATGTACGCTATTTTTAGTGCATCATATTTATCTGCATGAATAATCCGGTTGAGAAAGGGTCATAAAATGCTCAATTGGAATCTGGTATCCAATTTTTCGACATTAAGCGATTCCGGATAGTAATAAAAACTCAGCCTCAATTTATGGTAAGATTACTCTTAAAAATATTAGTTTCATTACTCTTTTTTATTACGATTTTTGCAGGATGTAAAACCAAACAAGATCATGATAATTATCAGGCAGATGTTGTGATTGTTGGTGGCGGAACGAGTGGTGTTACGGCTGCTATCCAGGCGGCGCGTACGGGAGCTGATGTTCTGTTGATTGAGGAGTCTGAATGGTTAGGCGGAATGCTGACAGCTGCTGGTGTAAGTGCAACGGACGGGAACCACCAGATGCCCTCCGGATTGTGGGGAGAATTCAGACAAAAACTGTATGATCATTACGGAGGACCTGAAGAAGTATTTACCGGGTGGGTAAGCAACACGCTTTTTGAGCCGCATGTTGGAAACAGGATATTTCGGGAGATGGTAGAGTCGGAAGATAATTTAACCGTTATGCATGGATATAGACTGGAGAGTGCATCTGTAACAAATGACAGGGTAGTTTCAGCGGAATTTTCAAATCCTGCAAAGGACCATCTAAGGGTGAATGGTAAGGTGTTTATTGACGGAACAGAGTATGGTGATCTGCTGGCAATGGCGGGGACGGATTACTCTCTATACATGGAAACCTATGATGAAACAATGGAACAGGGCGCACCGGAAGAAGAGCATCCATACGTACAGGATATGACGTATGTAGCTATATTGAAAGATTATGGTAATGATGAGGATCAAACCATACCGGAACCTCCAAACTATGATCCATCAGAATTTGATTGCATGTGCAGGGAAGTGTGCGATGAATCTAACGAAGAACTGCTGAGCTGTGAGGAGGTACTTGACTACGGCCGGCTGCCGAATGATAAGTTTATGATCAACTGGCCAAATAAAGGCAATGACTATTTTGCCAATAATGTAGATGTGAGCTACGAAGAGAGAGCGCAAATAAATGAAGATGCTAAGGATATGACCCGTCGCTGGATCTATTTTATGCAGACTGAGGGCGGATTCACAAATCTTGGTTATGCTGATGATGAGTTTCCAACAGAGGATCTTTTCCCGCAAAAACCCTATATAAGGGAGAGTCGACGTGTGGTTGGGGTTGACCGTCTGTACCTGTATGATATCACTGATCCATATGAGTATGAAGAGCGTACACTTTATAAAACCGGGATCGCTGTGGCCGATTATCCGGTAGATCATCACAGGAAAAAGAATCCGGAACCAAAGCAAATTGAGTTTCCTGCAGTTCCCTCATATAATATCCCATATGGTTCACTTGTTCCTGCCGAATTGGACGGACTTGTTGCCGCAGAAAAAAATATATCGGTTACTAATGTTGTAAACGGAACCACACGCCTGCAACCGGCTGTAATGCAGATTGGCCAGGCAGCGGGTGCGGCTGCAGCAATGAGCGTACAAGAGTCCATAGACATAAGAGATGTAGACGTGCGTGAATTGCAAAAACATCTGCTTGATGCCGGAATGTGGCTGATGCCCTACATGGATACGGATCCGGATAGCGTATTTTTTAAACCTATTCAAAGAGTGGGACTCAGCGGTGTGATGCGTGGGGAGGGCATCCCGGTTGCCTGGGCGAACGAGACACGTTTTTATCCTGATAGTACGATCTCGCGCGATGGAATGGATCGTATTCTGGAGCGTTTAGATTCGGATATAGTTGTTCAGAAAGGAAGCAGCAGTGGTGAGGGGGATATTACACGCGTGCAAGCGGCAGAGCTGATTGCTGCAGCGGCAGGCATGGATGTGTCGGCCTCAGGTGAAAGCCCGTTTAATGATGCAGACCAAGATGTTGTAACCTTTTTTTATGAGCAGGGATGGCTTGATGGGTGGGTAACGAAAGACGAGTTTAGACCGGATCAACCGATGACCAGAGGAGAGCTGGCTTTTCTGATTGACGCTTCGCTGGATCCCTTTTCAGCAGATACCGTTAAAATCGGCTTTTCGAACCCGATGCTGGAGTAGACAGAACTCAATTCTTTGTGTTTTTTGGATCATCGAACACGGGTGTTCCATCCGGGTGCAGGCCTGGGCGGCCATCCATATCCACTTCGGTTGAAAGGTGACGAAACCATGAAAAATAGAGGGCAATGCTGAGGCCGGCCAAAAGTGCAATAGCCACAAAGAAGCTGCTCCAGAGCCGAACCATGAAAAGCATCGGTGTGATGCACATCAGGAGCATCCAGGGCACGGCAAAAAACGTGGAGAGAATATCGCGTTTATTTTCTGCATCAACCTGTTCAATGTTACGGTCAGAGAGGGAGTTTTTTATAGTTCCCCAAAAGCCAAAAGGGCGGGTTACCCGGTAGAAATTTTCAAGGATCTTGTTATCAACCTGCGGCGTGGCATAGGTTCCTATCAGGCAGCCGGTTAGCGATATGGCTGCCACAAAAATGAACATCTCATACTCGTTGAGCTCGGGGAAAAACAGGAGCTTTGCAAATGCAGCGATCATGCCGAAGATAACGCCAACGGCAAACCCGTAGCCGTTAAACCGCCACCAGTACCAGCGGATCACCTGGGGAACGATCAGCCCGGCACCCAGCCCCATGGTAAGCCAGCCCCAAATATCATTGATGTTTTCGAACTGTTTGGTGAGCAAAACCCCGATCACCACGATTGCTACGGAGGACCAGCGGCTGTGCCTGACAAGCATCTTCTCAGACGCGTCCGGGTTGATGAATCGCTGGTAGATATCTTTTACCCAATAAGCGGCACCGGAGTTCACCACGGAGTCGAACGTAGACATTGCGGCGGCGATTAACCCGGCTACAATGAGACCGGTGATGCCTGCGGGAATCATGGTTCCAAGCACGGAGGGCAGGACCTCTTCGGGGTTTTGAATGACGGAGTTGGAGGCTCCCCAAGCAATTCCCATCATCGCGATTGCAACCACAAACGGCCAGCGGAAAGCAAGAAGAAAGATCCAGAAGAGGGATAACAAGCCGGCTTCCCGGTCGCTTTTTGCGGCGTAATAGCGCTGAATGAGATATCCTCCTGATCCGCCCGACCCTTCGATTGTGGTTTTAAACAGGTAAAACAAGATCGCTATCCCGAACATATTGTACTGGCCATACTCACCGGGAAGATTCATCGTCCACCCGGGTACAATATCGGTCCAGGAGTCGTAATTTACGCTGAGAGTCTGGAAACCGTCCCCGACCAGCGGAACCGACACCAAAAATTCATCTGGCAGCGGATAGTAAAAAAATGCAGTGTAACAGGTGTAGAGAATGGCAAAGAGGACGAGGAATCCCTGCACAACATCGGTATACACCACCCCGTAAAGTCCTGATGCTACCGTGTAGAGCGTGGCAAGTCCAACAATTGTAATCATTGCGAGATCGGGGTCGATGCCCAGGATTTTACCGAGAAAAATGCCACCGCCCTGGGCAAAATATGTAACCACGGTGATGGCAAAGAGGAGATTGGCAGCTGCACTGAGCAGGCGAGCAGCATTTCCAGCTTTGTCCCTGCCGAAACGAAGCTCCATCCACTCTGCTGCCGTCATCACCTGAGCCCGCCGGTTCCATTTGCCCATAAAGACCATCAAAAATGCCATAATAAGGACGATGCCGCCACGAAGTTCAATAAAAAATCCTTTCAGACCGAGGGCATAAATCATCGCCACAATGATCATCGTCCCGGAGACATCAAAATTGGAAGACATTCCGGACGCCCCGAGCGCCCACCAGGGCATCTTTCTGTCGCCCAGGAAAAAACTGTCAATGCTTTTTCCACCCGATTTTTGCAGGTAAAGCCCGAGTGTAACCAGCGCCAGGATGTAGACGGCAATGATGATGTAATCAATTGTGTGCATCGGGGATCACCAAAGGTGCATTACATGTTAACATAAAAAGTGCCGGAGCATAAGCTGTTCGGATCAGGGCCGATAATAGTAAGTCCGTAATGAATCTCCGAGGAAATCATTTTTTTCGAAAAGGCCCTCGTAGAAAAAGTAGACCTCGCCCTCTACTCCCCGGTTTCTGTTGTGCTGCACGGCCTGGTCCACATAGCTAAAATTGTTGTAGCGGTCTCCGGCCTTAATGATAATACCCGGGGCAAAGATTACTTCATCGGCACCTGCAGCCTCGTGAAAGTGGGCCAAGGTGTTGTCGAACGTACTTTTATAACTCTCAATATCCCAGCGGTACACCTGTGGTATGAGCTCATCCACAACACCACGTTCAATCCAGGCCGGCCAGTCCTGGAGATACTCCTGCTTGGACCACGGATAAATACTCGGAGAAAATGAGACAACAAGGGCCGGGTCGAGGGATTTAATGTGATGGTAGAGATCGTCGGCAAATTGAGTGAGCTGATCGGCTTTCCAGTTCAGAAAGTCTGGTTCCCGGGGATCTGCCGGCGGGTTCTGCCCTGTCTCCTGATTGTAAAGGTTGGTGGTAAAGTCGCTGTAACCGCCTTCAGACGGCATAGCAGGCAGCCGGTCATCCCCCTGTACTCCATCTACATCGTAGGTAGTAACCACCTCTGAAATCAGGTCAACCATGAACTGCTGCACCTCGGGATGGAGAGCGTTCATCCACTCAAAACCATTTTTCGTCAAAAGACCTCCGTTTGCATCGCGAGCGGCCCATTCTGGGTTTGCACTGAGAATATGACCACCGTCTCGGTTCACAGAGCTGGAAAACCCGAATTCAAACCAGGGAATTACCCGGAGGTCGTGCTTCCGGGCTTCTTCGATCACCGTTTCCAGCGGATCCCTGTTTTGGGCACTGAAGAGTGTGTCCTGGGCAAACTCCTGTCCAAATTCAGAGCTCATCACCTCACTTGGGTACAGCGTATAGCCCTTGTTCCAGACAACGGGGTAGATGGTGTTAAATCCGAGGTTTGCAAGTTTTTCTATCCCCTCAGCAATCGCCTGGTCGCTGTAAAGGATGTCGCTGTCTACGTTTGTAATCCAAACGCCGATCACGGGATCCTTAGCACCGGTTTCTTGGGGGGCATTCCTGTCTGCATTGCTGCAGCTGCAGAGGGTGAAAATAAGTGAGGCGAGGAGAAAATATTTCATAACATCAAGCTGATTCTCGAACAACAAGTTTGGGTTCAATCAATTTTCTAACGGGATCGCCGGAGGTTTGATCCTGAATCAGATCGTGGAGGATCATTTGGGCCTGGGTTCCAATTTCATACCGGGGGACGTGTATTGTGGTGAGTGGAACGCGTGCTTCAGTACATCGGTCGATGTCATCAAATCCAACCATCCTGAGGTCATCCGGAATACGGATTCCGCGTTCATCCATCGCTTTCTGAAACCCCATGGCAATCAAATCATTAAAGAGAAAAAGTGCATCCACATCCAGCGTTTTGAGATCCAGTGCAAGGCCCAGTTTAAATCCTTCATCAAATGCGGTTCCTTCTGAGCTGAATGAGAACCGGAATATATGGCATCGTTCGCTTGAGTCGATCCCCTGCTCTGTCAGGTGATCCAGGAATCCGCGAAGCCTCAAGTCATCCGGCCTGTACCCGTTTTCTCCAACTATGACAGCGATTTTGTTCTGGCTTGATTTCAGGAGCTGTTCAGCTGCGAGCTGTCCCCCCATATAGTTGTCAACATCCACAACCGGCAGCACCGGATCGTAGACGTCGTGGAGCAGTACGGCAGGTATGCGCCTGTCCCGAATCTGCTCAAAAATCTGGATACCGTAAATTGATTTTCTGCGGGTTGTAAGTATTAGCCCGTCAACCTGCTGGGAGACCATCATATTCATGAGAGAGTCTTCCTGCTGGTAAAAATCCCGCGAAACCGTGATCATCAGTTTCTTGTCGTGGCGGTCGGCCTGGTCGGCAAGTCCCTGGTATATTCCTGAAAAATAAGGCCCTTTCAGGTCGCGCACCAGAAGGCCGATTTTATTGGTCCGGACTCTCCGGTCGCTTGTTGTTATTCGGTAGTTCGGGTTAGCAAAAGTACCTTTTCCTACACGGCTGACCAGCACGTCTTCATCATTAAGAATTTTCATTGCCTTCTTAATGGTCGACATGCTTACCTCATAGATGGAGCTAAGCTCTTTGTAGTTGGGAATTTTTTCTTGATCACCAAAATGCCCGTTCAAAATCTTTTTCTTCAGGTCGTCCGCCACAAGCTGATAAAGATGACGGTTTCGATTTGTAACGTCTACCATAGGTGAATTCCGTGAAACGGCCGTTTGAAACGATTGTAAAGTCAGTGAAGCTGCCCGGGAGTGGATACCGGAGATAAATAAATAGATTATGCACTTTGTACTTATTATAATGCTTCTCTTTATAATATCTAACGGTGGTGAGATTGTCAATTCATAAATACTATTTAATGCGTATATTTGCACATACAGAAGCATTTGTTCTGTTTCCCGGGTCACCAGTCGCGGTCTGCTGAATGAATATTGGGATTTTAAAAGTGCATAATAAACATAATGCAGTTTTTCCTGTACACTTAACATTGTCATCTGAAATCATCGAATATCATGACGAAAGCCATTCTTGTTTCTCACACTCATTGGGACCGTGCCTGGTATCTCCCATACGAATCGTTTCGGTTTCGGCTGGTTGCGTTAATTGATAGGGTTATCGATCTGCTACAGAAAGATCCCGGTTTCAGCTGCTTCGTCCTCGATGGACAGACGATTCTCATTGAAGACTACCTTGAGATAAAACCCGGGAACCGTGCAATTTTAGAAGAGCTAATTGCCCGGGAAAGGCTAATCATCGGGCCGTGGTACGTACTGCCTGACCTGTTCCTGGTAAGCGGTGAATCTATCATTCGAAACCTTCAGGTGGGCCAGCGCATGTGCCGTGAGCTCGGCAGCGGAATGAGGGTGGGCTATGTACCTGACCCATTTGGTCATATCGCACAGCTTCCGCAGATCCTGAACGAGTTCGATATTTCCACATTTATCTTCATGCGGGGCATGCCGGAGGAGCTCGCAGAAAAAAAGACGAATCTTTTTCATTGGAAGAGCCCAGGTGGCGGACATTCGGTACTGGCCTACTACCTTAAGGATGGATACTACAATGCGGCGGCACTTGGTCATGAGGGCATCCAGGGGCGATATGAACTCGAGGAGCCTGAGCTGGAAAAGGCGTTAGAGTCGGTCAGGAATACGATTGATATCCTTTCAGAATACAGTCCCTCATCTCCCATATTGTTAAACAACGGTGTGGATCATATGCCGGAACAGCCCCGGCTGCCGGCACTGATTCGCACTATGAACGATAGGCTGGATGATATTGAGATTGTACATGGCCATTTTGGTGATTTTATGGAGGAAGCCGTACAGGCAGATACTGATGCGTCGTACACGGGAAACCTGCTCGGCAACCCGGATCACCCTATACTCCTGAATGTATACTCATCGCGGATCTACCTGAAGCAGCAAAACCATCATGCTCAGTCAAAACTGGAAAAGTTTACTGAGCCGATGCAGCTTCTGAATCCGGACCCGGAGGATAAAACTGCCGGCCCCTTTTTGGATTATGCATGGAAAACCTTGCTAAAAAATCATCCACACGATGATATTTGCGGCTGTAGCACCGATGAGGTGCACGAAGAGAACGAAGTCAGGTTCAGCCGTACGGAACAGGTTTGTGATGCAGTGATGGATAACGTGCTGGAGGCAATGGTGGCAAACGGTTTCCGGGCTCATGAATCGCCTTTTCCGGAAGGTGAGAAAGTATATCTGATCGCTTTTAACCCTCATCCTCAT
Source organism: Balneolaceae bacterium (assembly GCA_041686215.1). Lineage (GTDB taxonomy): Bacteria > Bacteroidota > Rhodothermia > Balneolales > Balneolaceae > SW132. The sequence continues at coordinate 9,552 of JAWLEH010000081.1, forward strand.
ACTATTGAGCGGGCGAAACTGGAAGGAGAAGTCCATTTTAAAAACCCCGGCGGTAAAGAAGAGGAGTATACACGTGCTGAACAGACACTTCGGGCATTTGACAGCAGTGGCTGTGAACTGGAACTGCAGGTAGAGGAGAGTAGTGCTCCGGTAATGAAGGCCGAGTATATCAACCACCGCTGGGGACGAACCTATAAGCTGCTCTGCCAGGCAAGTCTTCCGCCACTCGGATACGAAATCATTACTGTTGTTGCCGGTGTTGCCGGCGACGAGGCCAACCCGGAGAAAAAAATGGACTACGGCAACGGCACAGCCCGGGTTGAAAATGACCATGCTGCGCTGGTAGTTGAAAACGGAGAGGTCTCTCTGCAGCTTAAAAAGATGGGTTCAAAATTTTCAGATATTCTGAAGTTTGAATATATGCAGGATGCAGGAGACACTTACTCGTTTAGCCGAACAACGACTCCGGTGGTGCTTAGCGGTTCCGGCACCCTTGATGAGAAGGCGTCAAATGAAAACCGCCTGGTTATTCATCACACGCTCCAGGTGCCTGCCAGCCTTGACAATGTTGAGAACATTCCGCTCCACCTGGAAACAACACTTTCACTTCGGGCAGACGGATCTGTGGCGGTGCGGGTGAATTATGAAAACCGGGCGGAAAATGGCCGCCTCAGAGCGCTCTTATTGTGCCCCTTCGCCGTGGAAGAGAGCTATTCGGATGGGCATTTTACACTCACCAAAAACAAGGTGAAACGACAGGTTGATCCTGATGACGATCCGGCACGATACAACAGCTACCCGGGTGAAATGGTGTACACCACGCATTATCAGGGAGATTTTAGTTTTGTAGAGACTGAAGAGTATAAAATCTGGGTTGCTGCGCGAGGGATTCACGAGAACGAACTGGTGACGTATGAAAAACGATCGTGGTTTGCCTTAACACTGCACAGGGCCGTTGGGTATTTATCGGTATCGGGCGGAAGTATTCGCCGGCCCCAGGCCGGTCCCTCCATTCCTACACCGGGAGCTCAGTGCAAACGAGAGCTCCAGGCGGACTTCTGCTGGGGAATTACCGGCGGGGAGCTTGACGAGGTTTTCAGGTCCGCCCGGGAATTTGCCCATCCACCACAGCTGCTGGAGCTTCCGGATTTACGAAACTCTCCCGTATCAGGACCGCTACCGCTTCAAAAATCCCTGCTCGAAATAACAAATGGTCACATTTTACTGTCATCCCTGAAACGAGCGCAGAACAGCCGGGATATAATTCTCAGGTTGTATAATCCTACGGAGGTGACCCGGAAGGGCAGGGTACGACTTGGATTTGAGTGCTTTGAATACTGCCGGAGCACGCTCAAAGAAGAGTGGAACAGAAATGATAAAAAAGAGGTGGAGAAGCAATCGATCGACCTTGATTTTAAACCCCACGAGATTGTGACCTTCAGGATCAGGCCATCGTGAAGCAGGCCGTCCGTGTCAGGACTACCGGATTATGATTTCCGCCATTGAGAGACAGTCAAAAAAGGCGTCATCCAGCGCTTGATGCGGGATCTCCTTTCCTTGATAATGGCAAGAGATGCCGGATCGGGGTCTGGAATGACGATTCCGAAGATGAAGATTCACATTGAACGTTTTTTGGATAGCCCGGCAATTGATTGATGGGTTTGGGTCGTCGATCCCGGCCAGAATAGAATCCGCGGAGCCGATGACACGCATGGCCTTCAACTGTTTTACTCACTTACTCAGTATAAATCTGCAGGGCCAGCATCCTCAAGTTTTCTTAATAGCTGTACGCATTGGAAAAGGCTCCGCGGCGTGTGAAAACATCCTTTATAGGGCCCGCCCTTAAAGCGCTGAGAAAGATTGCCATACCGGTCGAGGTAGCCGAACCATTCGCCGTGTTCGGGGTCCGGGAAATGAGAAAATGTATAGTTATGGACCATTTCGAAATTGTTGAGGTCCTGTTCATTGCCGGTAACCGAGTAGTTGAGCAGACAGGCGTAGAGCGCCTCTGTATGGGGCCACCATAACTTCATATTCCATTCAAGCTCGGTTGGAGAAAATCCCTCCGAGTCCAGGAAGTAAAAGATACCGCCATGCCCGGGATCCCAACCACGCTTCAGCGACCAGCGAGTCATCTCTACAGCCGTTTTTTTAAGTGACTCATTTCCAAGCCGGAGTGCCCAGTGCATCATAAACCAGCCGGCCTCGATGGCATGACCGGGATTCAGCAGCCGGCCCTCAATCGAGTTGATGAAATCGCCGCCGGGAGATACATGTTCAAAAACCAGTTCGCGCTCTTTGTGAACGTGGAGAAGAAGGTGCTCTATGCAGCGATTAATTTTGGATCTCCAGGAGGGCCAGTCATCTCCGGCCAGCACCTCAATCAGGTTGAGCAGGATCATCGGGATAGCCAGTGAGCGGGAGGGAGGCTGACCAGAAAAGGAGGGGCGCCCCACCTGCGACAGGTCGTCTTTCCACCGCCAGATATAGTTGAAAAGGGTACGGGCTTTTTCAATGTAATCGTGATTGCCGGACGCCCGCCCATATTCGGCAAACGCCATCACATAAAAACATTCAGAAAATATTTTTCGCTGCATCCAGAGCGGCTCTCCTTCACGGTTCAGTGAAAAATAGACGCGGCCGTCGTCCCTTACCGCATGTTCGTCAAGAAAACGTATGCCAATTTCAGCCATCTCGTACCACTTTTTTTTGGGCTCAACCGTGTTATACAGCTTGCTGAACATCCAAACCTGCCGGCCCTGCAGCCATACATGTTTACGGGTATCGTACACCGATCCGTCCCGATCCAGGCAGTTGAAATATCCCCCATGCTCATTGTCAGGAGAGTTATTTTCCCAAAATGGAATGACGTTTTCGAAGAGCTCTTTTTCGTAAATTTTTCGGTACCTGGTGATTGTTTCCGGGATCATTCTACTTTTCTTCTGACTTGTTGATGGATTGATTTAACTCAAATCCCTGGTCCATTAACCATGCCGAGTACTGTTTGTACAGTCCGTGAGCAGCAGGATAGATTGAGTTTGGACTCATAAAATGTGAAAATTCAAACGTAATCATGTTTTCAATACCAGCCTGGTATGCCAGCTCCATTTTATGTCGAAGATTTTTGAAAGCTATCGGCGGGAATTTGATGGGCATATCGCGGTCGAACGATTCCACGTTGCTCCAGGCTTCAATGCCGTGTTCTGCTGCCAGCTCCTTGTGTACCTCCAGGTAGGCTGGCAGTTCGTCGTATCCCACCTGGCCGTCCTGGAAAGCCACAATATCCACATTGCCCTCGAGGTGCCTGAAAATTTTCCGCCAGTCGCGGGTGTGTTGTTCGTAGCTGACGGCCTTTCCGCCAAACTGTTTAACGCCGGCTACATAGGGAGATATCAGCGTAGGCTGGTCTTTCAGTTTTTTGAGGTGCAGCGACATCTCTTCATACAGATCCATCATTCCTTTATCATAGCGGCTGATTTCGTGACTGATATACCATCCTTTAAACGCTTTTCGATGGCCGTAGTTCTGGACCACCTCATCACAAAACGCTTTGTTGATGTCGATCTCTTTAAGGTATTCTCCGCTGACCCAGTATTTACCGCTGTCGTATAGCCCGAAGTAGAGTTCCATTCCGTATCGCTCCGCCAGGGTCAGAAACAGGTCCAGAAGGTCGGTATAGACCGGGTAGATTCCAACCTCGTTTTCGAGCACAACCGAGGGCAGTGCCGACTGACGCCGGTAGCCGCCCCGGATCAGAATAACCGTATCGATACCAACAGCCCTCATGGCACGAAAATCCTTCTCCCACTCCTCTGCCGTCCAGTTTTGCGTGGGAATATCGTGCGTAATTTCGTCCAGAAACGTGCCTTTAAGTTTGATCATAAAATATAGCAGTATGAATAATTGTATGAATGATTTTTCAGAAACAGGCTCAATTTTCGTGAATTTTAGCATCAACTTCTATTCATGCACATTGTGCAGCTGCAGAATCTTTCACGGTAGGGCAACCCTGCGAACCAGACGTACCTTATCTTAGATTTAAAAATAACTGTTTTCCAGCAAGCCGGTTGACCGGTAAAAAAAATGATTCACGACAAAGGAATACTTGTGATTCAACCCGTTTCGGTGCGTGATGTTGAAAAGAATTGATATACTCAACGTTAATCAGCACCCAGTCACACTTACACTGAAACGACTATAGGGTTTGAAAACTTTTTACTGGTGAATGATATATTCCTGTAAAACATTATTAGCTATGAACATAGAACGATTAAACAGTAACTAAGGATATCATGAGCGTAAAAGAAAAGACAAAGAAAGAGCTCGAACAGCGTGTTGAAAAACTGGAAAATATAATTGCTAAGGAAGGAGTGGGATCCGAATATTTGCAAAAAGCGGAAAGAATTCAGCGCAATTTAAATCTGGCGCTGCTTCTCGGTACATCAGCTGCAGTATTGGGGATTACAGCCTGGGCATTTTATAAAATCAGTGACGACTAATTCTGACATCTAAAATAGTCTGGAGGTTTCGATGGGCTTTGTAGATTAGCGTGTAGCAAAAAGCTATATTAAAACGAGCTCTGGGAAAATTTCAACCTTTCCTGAGTACCTTGTAGAAAGTCTGATGCGAAACGGTTGAAGGGATTTTAATCCAATAAAAAAATGATGGGAAACCGTGGCAGAAAAATCATGGCAGTTGGAGCAGTTTCAGTCACGCTGCTGATCCTGATTATCATTGTAAACCAGGTCGTTCAGTTTTCGTCGCTTCTCGGACAAATCCACCCGCTTCTGGGGCAGATTTCACTCGTTCTATTTGGTCTGATTCTTATAGTAGCGATTCTTACACCTGTGTATCTCTATATGAAACTACCGGGACCGCTGATTCCTCCAAAAGAAACCGATGGTCCTGCCTATCAGGAGTATATCAGGAAACTCTCAAAGCGACTTGCAGCAAATCCAATCGTAACAGCTGAGAGAATTAATGGTGTGGAAGAACTCAAATCCACTATCAGACAACTTGATGTGGAATCTGATAAATCAATCAAACGGACGGCAAACCGGGCATTTATTACCACCGCTATTTCCCAGAACGGGGCACTGGATGCACTTTTTATCCTTGGACTTCAATTCAGGCTGATTTGGGATATTGCACACATTTATGAACAGCGGCCATCTCTCAAAGATTTAAGTTTTTTATACTCAAATGTTTTGATCACCGCATTTATTGCCAGCAGTATTGATGAGGCCGAGTACTACGAAATAGTAGAATCATCCATGTCTCAGGGGATTGGCTCGGTTGTGTCGATGGTTCCCGGCACGGCACTCATCGTAAATTCGGCCATCACCGGCAGTTCGAATGCATTTTTAACGCTGAGGATTGGAAAAGTTACACAGCAGTATTGCGGATCGCTGGTCCGGCAGGAACGGCAAACGATCCGGAACTCAGCAACTGCAAAGGCTGCGAAAATGCTGGCAGGAATTGTTTATGACGGTAGCAAAAAACTGGTAAGATATATGGGAAGTGCACCGATACGGCTGGCATCAAAACCGTTTTTTCGAAAAGAGAAAGGGGAGACGCAGACGTGAGAAACGTGTAAAAGTCATCATCTGTTTTCTATAGTTGATACTTTTCAGGTTTTTTAAATTTAACAGTTTTTGGATATAAAGTGAGTAATAACTTAAATCAGGGGCTATGAAAACCAAAGAGAAAACACTGAATAGAATTGAAAAACGGCTGGATAATATCGAGCGTATGATGGCTGAAGCAGGTTTGGTTTCAAACCAACCTGACTGGGTTGACCAGATGAGGAGGGATGCAAAAATAGTTCTTGTATCCGGTATAATTGGGCTGGCTGCCGGCGTTAGTATTTGCGCATGGCTGAGGCAGAAAGATTAGTAAAAATGCCTGGCACCTTTTCGGGACCGGGCATTGAACGTAGTACTATGGATAAACTAATCATAAGTTTAGATTTATGAGCAGAAATATCCGGGTTATGGCTTCGGTACCTGCCTAACCCTGATTTTCACTTATCGCTACGACTGTTGATTCAACAGACGAAATTAAATCCAGATAAAAATCTTTCAGCGAGCCGATGTTTAAAACACCCGACAGTCCTGAATTGAAAGATGCTTTTACACAGCCATAGCTATTAATCTCTGAATCTGTTTCCAGTACAATTGTAGCTTCCGGGGATGGGTT
>JAWLEH010000082.1:0-3190 GCA_041686215.1 Balneolaceae bacterium
TCAACAAATCAATGGAAAAACCGATGAACACCCCTCTCAATCTCCCCTTTTTAGGGGAGACTTCGTACCGAATAAATGAAATTGATTAAGAATCGAACTCAGGTTATTACGACCTCGTTTTCTCAACTGTGTCCTGATAAGCCATCTGTATTATGATTGAAAAACTGATTAACGCCTTAAAAAATCTTTTCGGTTGTCAAAACAGATCTAATGAACCGTTGCAGGCATGTCCTACAGGGACATGACCCTCAGTTCAGATACAACAACTACGCTTTCACTGAAACCTGTGGATGTTTCGCTTTCCGCCCGCCCGGGGAGCTTCTGAGTTTTACAAGCAACAGTTCTTTATCATTCCTATACTTTCAGTACTGATTTACTATTTACCAGTTCTATTCACAACTCAAGGATAGTCTAATAGAACTCAGGTTAAAATCATCATTAAACCAACCGAAATGAGTTTTCTTCGAATTCTTTTTGCCCTAATCCTCCCTCCGCTTGGTGTTTTTCTCACCGTAGGAATCAAACTGGCATTCTGGCTTAATATCCTCCTTACTATACTTGGTTTTATACCAGGCATAATCCATGCCGTATGGGTGATTGCAAAAAATGACTGAATCGGATTACAAACAAACTGAGAATACCGGCGAGAGCCGGATACACCGGATCCTGATTCGTATTCTTCTTGTTGTAATCAGTCTTGAAAGTGGGTACCTGCTTTACTCAGGTCAGTGGGTACCTTTTATTCTTGGGTGCCTGGTCATCATCTCGCTGATCTCTCCAATCTTGTTTCGGAGTCAATTGCAAATTGAGATCCCTGCTGAGTTTCACCTGGCCGCTGTATTTTTCATCCTTGCTGCACTCTACTTCGGGGAAATTCAGAAGTTCTACCAGCGCATTTGGTGGTGGGATATTGTACTACACACAACGGCAGGACTTTTGATGGGAATTCTTGGATTCCTGCTCGTCTACATCCTTAACGAAACGGACCGTGTAAAAATGCACCTCGAGCCGGGCTTTGTGGCCTTTTTTGCTTTTTTATTTGCGATCTCAATCGGCACGTTCTGGGAGATCTTTGAATTTACTATTGACCAACTGTTTGGCACAACTATGCAAAAACCCATGTTTAATGATCCCTCGGGCTTAACCGATACGATGTGGGATATGATTGTAAATGCCGGAGGCGCTCTTGTAATCAGCCTCAGCGGATGGTGGTACCTCAAAACCAATCAGGATTTTTTTGTAATGAATTGGATTAAAAAATTTATCAATAGAAACCCGTCATTATTTAAGAAATAAATCTATAACAGCTACAACATGTTTTTCTGGTTCACTTGCCATTTATAGCCATAACTGCCATTTTCAAAGATCTTATAACCAGTTTAGTAACCTAAAAACAATAACGGAGATAAGCCGTGGCTGACCACAAATTTGCAGGAAAAAAAGCACCCTATTCACTTCTTGAGAATATTCCAAGGCTCATCGCTAACTACTACACCAAAGAGCCTGACCCGGACCTACAGCAGCAGGCGGTTTCATTTGGCACATCAGGTCACAGGGGGTCTTCAACCGATTCCACTTTTAATGAGGATCATATTCTGGCAGTGAGTCAGGCTGTAGCCGATTTCCGTGAAGAAAACGGTATTAAAGGTCCGCTTTTTTTAGGAATGGATACGCATGCGCTTTCCGAACCCGCGTTGATATCCGCTATAGAGGTATTTGCTGGAAACGGGATAGACGTTCGCTATGCCGCAGATTTTGGTTACACTCCTACTCCCGCAGTCTCAAATGCAATCCTGAACCGGAACAGTAACGGCAGTAAGTACAAGGCCGATGGTGTGGTGATTACGCCATCCCACAACCCGCCTTCCGACGGTGGGTTTAAGTACAATGCAACTCACGGGGGACCTGCGGGAACTGAGGTCACTAAAAAAATCGAACAATCAGCCAATCGGTACCTCCAGAATCAGCTATCCGGCGTACGGCGTATCTCACTTAATAAGGCCCTCCAAAAGAGTTCTGTGCAGGCGTTTGATTACATTACCCCCTATGTGGATGGATTGAAGCATGTAATTGATATGAACGTTATTAGTCAATCGGGACTGAAAATCGGGGCCGATCCCATGGGAGGTTCCGGACTTGCATACTGGGAACCTATTGCGGATATCTACAACCTGGATATCGAAGTCGTTAATAAAGAAATAGATCCCACCTTTCGGTTTATGACCGTAGACAAAGACGGAAAAATCCGAATGGACTGCTCTTCACCTCACGCGATGGCCAGCCTGATAGGGCTGAAAGATGCATATGATATCGCATTTGGCAACGACACTGACTTCGACCGGCACGGCATTGTGACCCCCTCCGGCCTTATGAATCCCAACCACTATCTTTCCGTGGCAATTGAATATCTTTTTCAGAATCGTCCCAACTGGCCTGAACATGCAGCGATTGGGAAAACGCTCGTATCCAGCAGCATGATCGATCGGGTAGCAAAATCAATCGGACGGCCGCTTTCTGAGGTTCCTGTTGGCTTCAAGTGGTTTGTGGACGGCCTTTTGGATGGCACTTACGGTTTTGGCGGTGAGGAAAGCGCCGGCGCCTCTTTCCTGAAAAAAGACGGCACTCCCTGGTCAACGGATAAGGATGGCATAATTATGAATTTGCTCTCGGCTGAAATAACCGCTAAAACAGGTAAAAATCCATCAGAACACTATAAGATTCTCGAAGAAAAGTTTGGCAGCCCTGTTTATGAAAGGCTGGATGCTCCGGCAACGATTGAAGAGAAAACAATTCTTAAGAATCTATCTCCTGACCAGGTACAGGCCGATCAGCTTGCCGGTGAACCGATCCTGAAAAAACTGACGCGGGCTCCGGGCAACGATGCTCCAATCGGCGGACTGAAGGTGGAAACCGAAAACGGCTGGTTTGCTGCGCGACCGTCCGGCACGGAAGATATTTACAAAATCTACACGGAAAGCTTTAAAGGGAAAGACCACCTGAAAAATATCCAGAAAGAGGCTATTTCGATTGTGGATTCAGTCCTCGGGAAATGACGCTTTTTTTCATTGGCCTGACCACGCGTTCCCAGTTCTGTCCAAAAAGTAAATCAATAAAAAACTCAGCTTAAATAATTTAGATATTAAATGAGGCTGTCCAAAAATGAAAAAATATATGAGCCAGCTTAAATAAT
>JAWLEH010000082.1:3290-15734 GCA_041686215.1 Balneolaceae bacterium
TAGAGAGGGATATGGGGTGAGTACGGAGGGAAAGCCTAAATTATTTAAGCGGTGTTCGGTGAATTTTACCTTTTTGGACAGCCTCGAAATAGGGAGTGTCTGTATAAAAAAACTAAATTATTTAAGCGAGTTTCGATAGAATACACCTGAAGATATTTATGCCAGACCAGATCCCCTTTTCGTTTGATGTAGCCACGGTAAGCGACATCACAAATCAGATCAAACAACTTCTCGAATCCAATTTCAGAGACGTATTGGTAGAGGGTGAAATCAGCAATGTAAAACAAAGCCGAAACGGGCACTACTACTTTACAGTAAAGGACGATCACGCCCAGCTCCCCTGTGTAGTTTGGCGTTCCACCGCACAGAGATTGGAGGTAAATCTCTCAGACGGACAGCAAGTTGTTCTTGGGGGAGATATCCAGGTATACGCACCGCACGGTCGCTACCAAATGATCGTATCGCTTGTACAGCAGGCCGGCATTGGAAGACTCCAGCAAAAATTTGAGGAGCTAAAGAAAAAGCTGCAAAATGAGGGGCTGTTTGATGACATTCACAAAAAACCACTCCCTTCGTTTCCGGTAAACATTGGCGTGATAACCTCTTCAACAGGTGCCGCATTTCATGATATCCGCTCAACCTTTGAACAGCGATGGCCCCTGGCTACACTATACCTTCATCACGCCAGCGTACAGGGACTAAATTCTGCCGGTGAACTTGTGGAGGCTATTGAGACGTTCTCAGCCCGCGATGATATTGAACTATTGATTATTGGCCGTGGCGGAGGTTCTCTTGAAGATTTATGGCCATTCAACGAAGAGATCGTGGCACGTGCATTGTTTAAGTGCCCGATCCCGGTCATCAGCGCGGTAGGCCACGAAGTAGATTTCAGCATTAGCGATTTCGTGGCAGATGCCCGCGCTGCAACTCCCACACAAGCCGCAATGATTGCCGCACCCAACATTAACGATCTTAAAATGCAGATTGATGAATACGCCCTGGGTATCGAAAACTTCCTGAAAACCAAGATTGATAAATATAAGGAGTACGTCTATCGCCTGGGCCATTCTCATGCCCTGTTAAAGGTTCAGGATCGGCTTGTACATCTGAAGAGCCGGGTTCAGTCACTGGACGAAACTCTTCGGTACCGTCAAAAAACCCGTTTGATGGATTCAGGAAACAGGCTCACATCCGCGGTGCATTTGCTTGAAAAACAGAATCCAAATGAGCCACTTGAACGGGGGTTTGCAAGGGTATGGCAGGGTGAACGCTGGATTCGAAAGAAAGAAGCCTTACATCAAAACAAAGGGGTAACAATTGAGTGGGTTGACGGTAAGGCGGTCGTTGCTGCAGGAAATTGACAGATGTTTGAATCCCCGGTTCGTATCTGTTATCAATATCGCTAAAACGAGATAATTTAAAACTCAACCTGAAGCTTCAATAGGTGTATTCAGCGAAGAGATTGAAACTTGCCTGCCTTTCCGAGATATCGGACTGGATAATCAGGTTCCGGAGTTTATACAAGCTCCTTGCAATTAATCAACGAAGAACGGATTCGGGTGCCGGCATTCTCTTAGGATTATTATTTTATCTCAGCCTTTCTGCATTTTTACAGTACGTCACCTGATAGACTACGGCTGAAATTTTCATCAGAAACAGCTCCACGCAATTTTTCAATTGCCTCACTGCGGGTGAATTTCACACGGGAATAAACCCGGTGAATCGAATCACCATACTCAACATGTTTAAATTCTGTTTCGAGTTCATCTTCCGATATTTCAACATTATTCACAGCTTTTCGAAGTGAAATAATAAACTGCTCATCGCTGTAGGTTCCACCGGCATCACCTTCCGCTAATTCTCTCCTGATCTCTTCAGCAAAAGAATCAATGGCGTATTTTAAGTGAGCCATTGCCTGGCTGGACGCTTTCTCTGCAGCTGATGATGAATCGGGTGAAGCTGCCATTCCCGACCCATAAAAAGAGGTACTGTCAGTCTCAGACCGCTGTGCATGATTATACCACCCTGGGGCGGAGTCTGTATCTGTTACTTCTTCTTGTTCAGAGTCGTCTGTACCTTCTGAATCATTTTGAGAGCTTTCTGTTGTTGCACAAGAAGTCAGCATCAGTACGGTCAAAAGGAACGCAGTTAAAGATTTAATCATGGATTGAGTATATAGTAGCCAACAGAGCCTTGCTCTGTTTTTATTTTAAGTTCTATCGTTGTTTGATTTTGAACAGCATTCCAAACCGCTTGTTCCAACGTTTGCGAATCCATAACCGGTTTATCGTTGATCGCTTCAATACGGCTGTTTTCAGGAACTCCACGGCGGTGGGCCGGAGAATCGGGTGCAACACGTTCTACAAAAAATTCAAACTGCTCAGGATCTTCTGGTGAGGACAGGCCCTGAACTACCAACCCGAAAGCTTCAAAATTGTGCCGCAGTACTCCGCTGCCATCCCTGTTTTCGCCATCTTCCAGCGGTTCATCATCGGGGCCAATCTGTTCTTCCCTGAATGATAATTCCTGCGGTTCGGGTTCAGGCCGTTCGAGCGCCGTTAGTTCTGCAGTAATGTCGAGCAACTCTCCATTGCGCCAAACGGAAAGTGTCACCGGGTCTCCCGGACGAAACATTGCAACTTTTTCCTGAAGTTTGTTCGATGCATTTACGGGTTCATTATTTACCTCAAGGATTATATCCTCACTCTGCAGACCGGCTTCACCAGCAGCTCCTTCATCATCAACATCTGCAACATACACGCCTCGAATCTGATCAAACCCGGTTTCTTGTGCCAGGTCTGGGTTCATTGTCAAGATTTGAACACCCAGCATTCCGCGCCGAACTTCTCCAAATTCGATGATATCTTCTGCTACCTTTAGCGCCAGGTTACTCGGCACAGCGAAACCATACCCCTGGTAACTCCCGTTTTGTGAAGCAATTGCCGTATTAATTCCAATCAATTCTCCGCTTGTATTGACCAGTGCCCCACCGCTGTTTCCACGGTTAATTGCCGCATCCGTCTGTATAAAGCTTTCAATGCGTAGCATGTCGTTAATAATTTCCACTTCCCGTCCGAGAGCGCTTACGATACCGGCTGTAACAGTAGACTGAAGGCGAAACGGGTTGCCAATTGCCATGACCCAGTCCCCTACCTGCAATGCTTCCGAATTGCCGATAATTGCTTGTGGAAGGTTCTCAGCATCAATTTTTACAACTGCAAGATCGGTGCTTGGGTCTCCCCCCACGACCCTGCCGCTGTATGCGCGTTTATCTTCCAGGGTCACAGAGATTCCATCTCGCACTGCATCTTGAACTACATGATTATTTGTTAATATATACCCGTCTGCACTGATGAGTACACCGGAACCTACTGTTTGAGCGCGCGGCGGCATGAATCGGCGCCAGATAGATTCATCATCTTCATCTTCAGTTTCCGGCATATTCCTGTTCTGGGTTGGAACAACGGTCTCAATATATACAACTGTGGGGGTCACTTCTCGTGCAACCGTTCGAAACACAAAACGGTCATCAATTTTTTCCAGGTCATCGTTACTCCAGAGAGGCATATCACTTCGTGTAACCTCTGTATAACGAATTTCAGCCAGTTCTGGGGTGTTTGCTTCCTGGCGAAAAAACATCAGGATAAACCCAATCAGTACACCGATCAGGATAAGAAGGAGAGCAGTGAGAAATTTATTGCCTGTTGTCATTTTATCAATAGTTGTTCAAAAATCTTATCTGACCGGCGTGGTTTGATTCCTTCTACATGATAGGTGAAATATTTATCCAGTGTTCGGATCAGTGTGCCGAGCGAGTTCTGGTCCATAACGATATGCAGCACAGATCCGTTTGTAGAATGCAGCGATTTTTTCACAAACGCAAACTGTGCAGGTGAAAGTCGCTCTGAATGCTGGCCCGCGGGTTCAGCTGACAGCACCCCGGAACTAATATTCAAAAAACCGCCTGTTCTATCGTCTATATCGATCGGTTCCGCAGTTTGTATACCTATTCCAATGTACTCTGCAATCCTCAACTGAATGTAGGGAAACAGGGTTGCCGGAGTCTCCTTTTGCTTATCGACCCATTTGAGGGTACGCTTTAAAAACCCGAATAGGTCCGTATTTACCTCATTATCGTGTAGCACCTGGTCGGCGAGCTCCATTACTGTGGTAACCAGAGCCATTTTTTCAATATCTGTTCGCAGCGTGTGTAGTTTCTCGCTATACGACACATCAGAAAGAGTTTGCACAGACCGACTCTCTTTACTGTAAAAAACGACTTCAAGAAGCTGTCCTACCACCAATGTGGCTGAAAATTTACTTTTTGGTTTTCGAGCCCCTTTGGCAATAACCGCAACTTTTCCATACTCCAGGGTAAACAGCGTGGCGATAATACTCGATTCGCTGTAATCGACTGTTCTGAAAACAATGGCTTCGGTTTTTACGATCAACTGAATTGGGTTTAAATTTATTCTGAAGTGTGGGACTGTCCAAAAAGTAAATCCATAAACAAACCAGATTAAATAATTCAGACATTTAATCCCTCTCTATTATATAGAGAGGGATATAGGGTGAGTACGGGGGTAAACCTAAATTATTTAATCGGTGTTCGGTAAATTTTACCTTTTTGAACATCCTCGGATTTAATGCCTAAATTATTTAATCTTAATTTCATAATCATTCCCGTGCTTTTCCGACCCAAAGGGTTTGGGAATTAAACCACCTTTGATTAATACAGACTCTATCTACTTCGCTGAAGACTCCTCATCACTGCTATTTAACAGATTTTTATCTTCCAGGAACTGCACCATAGACGGTAAAAATGTGAGAGCAGAAAGAAGAGTCATGCCAATGCCCAAAACCGCCATAATCCCAATTGACTGCAACCCGGGGTGGTTGGTAAATAGCAGCCCGGCAAATCCAAGCATGGTCGTAAATGACCCTATCGTTATATGCTGACCTGTGCTGGATAATACATCCCACATTTTCTTTTTTCCCTCATCGCGATAGCGATGTGCAAGGTGAACACCGTTGTCGCAGCCGATGCCCAAAATAGCCGGCAGAACAACAAGGTTGTAGAAATTAAATTTAAGCCCAAACAGCAGCTGTATTCCAAACAGCCACAGCAGGCCGATAACAAGTGGTATAAGAGCTATCAGAGTCCAGCGGATTGAACCGAAAGAGAGAGCAATACAAATAAACACAACAACAAATGTAGCAGAAACCATGTACGGGCTTTCCGTACGCATAAGATCGAGCATAGTTGCCGCTACAACAGACGTGCTGCCGGCGTGATAGGTCTTGCCATTATCAAGCGTTACACCTGAAATTTCATTTTTAAACTCAATTGATCTCAATCCATCAGAAAGACCTGATTTTGGATAAATAATTACGAAGCGGCCAAGATCCCCGTCACGAGTAATAAACCGGTTTTTAAGGAAATCAGGTATCTCCTGCTCGGTAAGTGCTTCTGTGGTTTGTGATGACTGACGGAGTAGATCCAGGTTTTCATCTTGCTGGTTTTCGATAAATGGATCTCGTAAAAGCTGACGTATCCGGGAAATTTTTTCAAGCTTATCTTCTTTCATCTCTTCATACGGGGGAAACCGTTCCTGAATTGCCTCCACATCCATAATCATTGACTCAGGATTCTGATCTTTCCGGTTTCTAAGAGTATCCAGTACTTCAAATACCTCTTCATCCGTATCCACGATCATAAACGCGGGATTACGTCGGTTACTCTCATCCACACCACTTGCAAACTCCCGGAATTCCCTGTATTCGGGAAACTCTGGTTCAAGATTTCCAAAATTGTACTCAAACTCCAGGTTCCCTGAAAAGGCAATAACTACTGCCGCAATTACCAGGCTGCCGGCTACAATACTTCGGGCAAACGGGTACCGTTTCAACCGCGGTGTTGCCATTCTGTTCTCATCTGCTTTGGGAGGAAGAATGAGCCAGTTCCAGCGTTCGAAAATCACAAGAATGGACGGCAATACAAATAGCATACAGAATAAGGCAAACAGAATTCCCATACCGGCAATAAAACCAAATTCAGAGAAGCCGCGAAAATCTGCAAACATTAATATAAATAGTGCTGATGCCGTTGTAAGTGCACTCACAATTATTGCAGACCCGGTTTTTTCATAAGCAAGCAGAGTACTGTCTGTCACACTCTCCCCGTCTGACCTGAATTCGATGTAGCGGGCGTAATAGTGAATTCCGTAGTCAATACCCAGCCCAAATAGAATCACAAAAAGTACTGAGGTCATGGTATTCAGCATTCCCAGGTAGACGGATGTTATGCCAAATGTCCACATCAAACTAACGAGCAGCGGAATACCAATAATAAGCATAGGTACGGGTGCGCGAATAATATGCTGAAAAAGCGAGCGTCGCTGCAGGCGTGGGTCTGTTTGTTTGTAGTGTATATATTTTTTGATTGAAAAATAGAGAATAACAAGCAGTATCACGCTCGAAATACCCGTTGCAAAACTATTATACACGTCATCCATAATCGATTCGAGCTCAGCAAGATGACGTTTTAAACGCCCGCCAAACTGAACCTCCATCTCGGGATGAAATGACGCAGGTTCGAGCCGATTAATCAATTGCTGAAATTCATCAAACATATCCTCGAGATAGGTGATATCACTGCGTGATCCGCTTGGATACATTGTGAGAATTGCCAGCGTACTATCTTCACTAACCGGGTACTCCGAGGGAACCAACATATCATAGCTCTCACGAAAACGGTCGAGGTCTTCACCGCTCTCTTCATCCACTTCTTCATCTTCATCTTCAAAATCTACCAGAAAAGGATTTGCATCTTCTTTGGCTGTATTGATTTCATCCTGCAGGTAATTGATGATCTCGTCAAGTTCCCGGGTTGTTGCCAGGTAAAGCGCATTGTTTTTAAGAAGTTCAGTTTCTCTGCGAAACTCAGCGCCGGTAAAGAAAGGGGCGTCGTTCCGGTTATAGTGCATTTCCAGTGCCTCCTCCGCCAGCCGATTGGCAAACTCTACGTTGGCCTCGAAACTGGGCGATTTTATGGCAACTTCCATTTCGGTCTCTCCACCTGCTGTCTCCTGGAGATTTTCAAGCGCCTGCACATTCGGATTCGATGGCGGCAGCAGGTTGACAATATCTGTGTCCACGGTAAGTTTAGAAGCAAAATATCCTGCAAATATTGCTGTGAGAACAGCAACCGTAAGAATCCAGAATGGATACCGAATGTTTAACTGTACAAGGGGTTTGAAGAGACCAATGAGTTTATTCATGAAATGAGGTAGAGGACGGAACTACTTAAATGTTTTAAAGAGGGCTTTGCGCCGCGGGCATCCGGAATATCACCATCTGCCGGCTGCCTGCCCCTATGGAGGGATTCGCCAATGGCATTCCTTCGGGTGCCGGGTGTCCCTAACCCGTCAGGCTGCACAAGCAGCGTGCAGACGGGCAGTAATGCCTGCGGCTCAAAGCTCTGTTAAAGCGCTTAATATACTTAATCTTAGATAGAATGTTGTCTGATTGATTGGATTAATGAACGGAAGAATTCATTTTTACGTGCGTGTGAAATGCTCATAGAATGAAAAAAGATGTTCAAAATGTTCATCTACCGTACAAATTTTATGCTCAGCAGCATTCCGGCATCCTTCTGAAAGTTTTGTTCGATTCCTCGATAAAATCGACAGAAGTGCCTCTGAAAGGCTGTTAGTATCACCAGCACGGTAAATCTCTGCATATGAGGGATCTGCCAGGTCAACAGCACCTCCTCTGTCCGGTACAACCAGAGGCAGGCCGCTGCAAATTGCTTCGGCGACAACCAGGCCAAATGTTTCGGCAGATGAACCGTGTATAAAATAATCGCTACTGGCCATTATATTCGCCAGTTCATCGCGGTTTCGGGTAAATCCCATCAGCCGAATAGCAGGGCAATCTTTAACTTTCCACTTTATCCATTTCTCAATGGGTCCGCTGCCGTAAATAATCAAACCAACATCCTTCTTTTTCGAAACCTCTTTCACGCCATCAATAATCGTACTGATTCTTTTTTCAGGGTGAAATCGGCTCACGCAGATCATCAGGTGACCATCCGGCGGCAGGCCGGTCTCAGCCAGCAAGCGTTCGCGAAGTGCGGAGTCTCTCCTGGAGGGAGAAAAGAACTGTTTATCAATTCCGAATGGAACCGAAACCGGGTTTTTCACCCCAAATGTTGAGAGTCGCTGCTTTAGCCAGTTCCCGCTAACTATTGTTGTATCAAATCGACTGCTTAGCCGGCGGATATAGCGCCAAAAAAAACCGAACAGTTTGTCTATCTGTTTATATGACAGTAGGTTCCCAAGAAACGTCTGCGGATATACGGCCACCGGATCCTGGTGAAAAATGAGTGATTTGTGTGACGACCCTTTCCATGAACCCACAAAATTCCCTCCTGACCATATCGATGAACCTTCCACAACATCCGGCTTTTCCCGGTCAAGAATTTCATGCACCCGTTTCTTGCGCCACAGAATAACGTACCGCGGATCAAGCGGCAATCTTGGTCCTTTTACCCAAATTACACGCCCGCCAAACCGCTTCTCTTCCCGGTCTTTTACACCCGGTGCGATAATCACCATTTCGTGACCCGATTTTGCTGCGGCTTTTAATTTGTGATTGATGTAGGTTTTAACTCCGCCCCCTTCATCCGTGTAAAACTCCGCAACGTCTACTATTTTCACGAGCTCCTTCTTAAATGATACTCATCTGATAGAGATGTTCGAAACAGTATATGTTCACTCTTTCTCTACTTTTGGAGGTTCAGCCGTCATTTCTTTCCACATCTGCTCCGCAAACCGGTCAAAATATTTTTTCTGATGTTTCCAGCCAAAGTGGAGAATATAGGGAGTCACCCACATATGATCCTGGCTGCGGGGCAGAGCGGAAAACAGAGAATATAAGAGTGTTCGCATTGTTTTAGTCTTCAACCCCCTGAGCCCGTAAATAAATGGGTTACAGTAATATTTTACCTGAACTTCCCAGAAATCATTATCATGATTCACCATTTTATGGATATAGTCAAGCTGTATACTTTCATACCCGTTAAACCATGGATAAACATAAAGTTTTAAAGCAGTCATAGCCATTCCCAGGCTCCACTCACAACTTTCTAACTTCCTGCCGGCTTCGTTACTTCTGTTTACAAAATGGGTTTCATCCTTCCTTGAGAGATATTCAGAAGCCAGGCGGTCTACCTCGGCTGTAAGTTCTTGGTCAGCTGCGTACATAATACCGGTTTGAACCCTGTAAAGATGAGTTAATCCAAAACGTTTCAGTGTTCGCTGCCGTCGGCGCAGTAGAATATCCAGAGAAATACGGGCACTTTTTGCCGCGCCATAAAAGACGTCGGCCGAATCATGGCCTGTAATAGTATATCCATAAGGTTTTAACGAAAACCATAGCGGGTCTGGATCTTTGCACCATATCATATCCGAATCGAGATACATATTATAATCATACAGCATGTATTGGTGCAGATTATGTTTGAACCCGACGATGGATTGATGCTCTTTCGGGATCACTTCTATGTGATCAACGGAACCTCCAAGTTTCCACTTTTCCAGCAGTTCTGCGTGCTCGCTACTGCAACAGAGGGCAACCGGACGTTCTGTATCGTACCTTCGAAGTGTTTGGATTGAAACAAGCGCATCCTTCAGATATTTTTCCCGTCCGTAACTGCAGAAAATGTATCCTTCGCCTTGTTTTGATAGCTCAGTTGTAGTCTTCAAAAAATCGTTAGCTGTTCATTAGTTAATAGCGTAAACTATCACAAATTTTTAACAATGAGCAATTCAAATCTGTGCCGAAACGTTTCACATCGTTTAATCACTCCGGGTGTAGCTCAAAGTTATTGTAATCAGCCTTTGTGAAGGAACGGGAATCATCAGAATCGCTTAATATAAGAAGTGCGATTGGCGTTTTTGGTGGAGTTTTGCCAAATAACTTTTTGTAGTCTTCAACAAGATTTCGTTCAAAGGTTTGCCACTCGCCTTTTTTATTCTCACCGGTTCCCACCACAACAATCTGCTGGCGGCCACGCAGTTTAGAGAACACTGAGCCTTCGGGATGTTTTGAGCTCCAGGTGTAGCGAATACTCACAGGAACCTGCTGGAAAAGAATCCGGCTGGTATCAAAGACAACATATACACTTGCAGCAACATCATTCATACTGCTGCTGTCTTCATCTCCGCCTTCTGGAATATCGTGAATTCTCCATTGCCATTTCAATACCGGGTTTTCGAGAATATTCAGCTCTTCTTTATCCTTCAGGGGAAAATTAAGATGTTTGGCCTGAACTCCTTCAAACCGTAAAAATTTCTCGCTGTTTTCTTGTTCAACTCTATACTTATATTCACTTTTGATCGGTTCATCGTAGGTTGCAGGAATATTGTCGCCATCGCGGTTATACCACTCATCAGGTATGGAGCCCACCGGATACTTTTGGAAATCTTCGAGATATACCACCCCGTCATCCCCAAAGTCAATAGAATTTACCGTCTCCTGCGACTGCACTGCACCCCAGCCGGCAAGAAGTGAGCCCAGAAAGAGTAGCGTGATGAATTTGCGCATAGAATCAGGGTAATATGTCTAAAAAAATATTAGTATTTTCGCATGCTGAACGTGCACGATGCGTGTAACGTATATAATTGTAGCGGGATTCCACCCGCAGGTTCCACCGAAAAAGGTACATGATTAAAAACCTTTTACCGACTCATCTTATTCAAAGATTGTAAAAACGACATGAAACCATCCATATCCCGGCGGGGAATGAAAGTTATTGGCATCACCCTGCTTATTTACGCTGTTTTAGTAGCTCCCCACGAGGGCGAGTTCTGGCCTTTAAGTATTTACCCGATGTTTTCACAAGCCGGGAACCCCTGGAGCCGGGCCATGGTATTGGATGTTACGGATCAGCCCGAAAATGAAATATGGGAAGCACAGCCTCTTGAAAGTCGAACATCAGATGTTGCGGCCGTTGGCAGCTACGGAGTAGACCAAATTGACTATTCAAATTTTGTGAATAAAACCATTGTATGGACCGATACCCGGCGCCAGGCACTTATTGATATGTTTGGACCGGAGGAAATTGGCGAAAAGCAGCTCATGATTTCAAAAGTACGCGGTGAGCTTGTGGGTCCCGATTCGGTTGCCATAGAAATTCAACCTTTTATCCTGATTACTGCAGATAGCACCTTCCTGAATCCGAATTTATCAGCAGAAGAGTTCGGGAGGAGTAACTGATGAAATGGACAGACCATATCGGGGACCAGCTGTTTGAACCCAACCGAAATCAAACGCCCGGCGAGGCGGTTTTTTTTAAGATTTTCGAGCTTTTCGTACTCTTCTACACCATTAAGTTTGCCTGGGAGTGGGGAATATATACTCAGTTCAGGAATTCTGAAGTCGTCCTGGAACTGGGAATGGCAAATTACTTTGATGCCTCACTCTTTTTTGATCACTACCTTGCGTTAATAAACGCCGGGTTGATAACATTGATTGGTATTGCCAGCTATTTCCGGCTGGGATACCGGTGGCAATATATGGTTGTGATGGTGCTCCTGCATATTCAGTATGTAGCACGCTTTTCGCAGGGAGAAATTCCCCACAGCCAGAACCTGATCGGCATGGCTGTTCTCTGTTTTGCCATTGGTGCCATCGCCTTTCCCGACAAAGAGAAAATGCCGCGGTTTGTAATGGGTTCAATCATATTTTTCATTGGGCTTGGCTACACATCGGCATTTTTCGCCAAACTGATCGGAACCGGGCTGAACTGGTACGACGGACGGCACCTGTGGCTCTGGATCGGTGAAAAGAGCATCGATATTCTCTCCCGCGAAGGAATTTACGAACCTAATTTCCTGCAATCGCTGGCTCTGCAAAGTACGGTTGCGGCTTCTGTTATTCTTTTAATCGGATGGTTTACGGAGTTTATCGGGTTTACCATGTGGTGGAAGAAAATTCGGCCATTCACTACACTGATGCTCATTGGTATGCACTTTGGCATCACCATGACCATGAATATCCGGTTTGATGCATTTGTTATGCAGCTTATTCTGGTTGGCTTTCCCTGGTATATCCTTTTAGACCGGTATATCAAAAAAACGCCGGCGTTCGTACAGCGAACGCTGTAGGCGTTATAGGTATCTAAAGGCGTGTTTGTAAAGAGTTGCTGGTAATCTGAATTCGATTCTTAATCAATGACAACAAAAGTCCCCCTTACCCCGCGAGGGATCCCTTTGGGAGAAAATCTCCCCTTTTTAGAGGCTGTGAGAAATTTGAATTCCAAGGAAAACGTACCTAAATAAATTTAGGTTTCTGAGTTTTCCAGCGCTACCAGTCTTTCTGACTCACCCCCGTCCCCTCTCTATCGCGCCCTGGCGGGACTTGACAGAGAGGGGAGCTTTG
>JAWLEH010000083.1:0-15710 GCA_041686215.1 Balneolaceae bacterium
AATGATAAAGGCAACGAAGCCCCATTAACTTTTCGGTTCTTCTATCAGTGGTAATTCAACTACAAACGTACTGCCCTTGCCATGACCTTCGCTATAAGCATGAATCTTTCCGTCGTACAGCTCTGCAATCGCTTTAACCAGGGGCAATCCCAGTCCGCTGCCTGGGCTTTTCTGAACATCTCCCTGGTTTGACCTGTAAAATCTTTGGAATAAATGCTTTTTCGTTTCCTGGTCAAATCCAATACCGCTATCAATCAGGCGGAGTACCGCATTTCCGTTTGATCGTTGAAGCAGTATATCGATAGTTCCACCTTCAGGAGTGTATTTCAATGCGTTCTCCAGAAGGTTATTGATGATCTCTTCAATATATGCTTCATGAGCTCTAATTTGTAAATTCTGGGTAATATTAACTTCCATAACAATATTTTTATCCATGGCTATCTGCCGGTATTCAGCTGCTATCGCTTTTACGATCCGGCTTATGTTTACTCGTTCAGCCTCAGCACGATGAACCGATTCTACTCTTGACAGCTGAAGCAAAAGGTGTACCATTTCGCTCATACGTTGGGTTTCCGTTAACATTCGCTGAATAGTTTCTCGATACACTTCTTTTGAGCGTGGTTTGCGAAGTATAATCTCTGCATCGCTTCGCAAAGAAGAAAGGGGTGTCATCAGTTCGTGAGCAGCATCAGCGGTGAAACGTTTATCTCGTTTGAATCCTCCTTGAAGGCGATGGAGCATCATATTAAAGGTCTCAGCAAGTTCAGTAAGTTCATCACGAACCTGATTATTTACAGGAATACGCTTATCCAGATCTGTAGCCGTAATCGATTTAGCAGCATCAATAATCGAAGACACTGGGGATAGCGCACGTCGTGACAGCCAAAACCCTCCAAGGATCGAAAAAGAGACACTTATCGCTATCAATACCAATAAATACTGTCTGAACCTATTCAATTCTTCGTGCAGGGTCCATTCAAATCCAGTCAGTTCTAACCAGCCGCCAAACCTGCCGGCTGAGTCGTGAATCGGATAGAACAGGGTCCGTGCAGGCAGATTTTGCCACTGGCTACTGAAGGAGTGCTCTTCCGCAGCATCCGGAATATCGGTTTCCAGTGGCTGATCAACATCGGTAAAATTCGGACTCTTATAAACGAGTTGTCCTTCTTGTTGATATAGCCGTACATAGGTTCCGTACTCTACATTGCTTTTGAGTGCCGCATTACGACTGTAGTCTGAAAGATTGATGGAAAGTGTATCTTCGTCAGTATCGATATGCGGAAGTAACTGCTCAGCCTCGAACCGAAGATGTCGATCATAGTTGTGATGAATCGACTGATGAAAAGATTCATATAAGAAATAACCGAACAAGCTGAGCATGACAAAGAGGCTTAAACCATACCAGCATGCCAGTTTCATGGAAATGGAGAGACGATCGAAAAAGCCGGTTATCCTACTCAAAATATTAGTCGTTTTCTTTCATTAACTCACTGTTTAGTCGATATCCAGCGCCTCGTATAGTTTCGATAACCTTGGAATGGTCTTCTAAAAACTTTTTATCGCAACCTTCAAATGACTCGGCCAGTTTTCGCCGTAACGTTGAAATGGTAGCCTCAATCGTGTTATCACTCACATGGTAGGGAGCCCCCCATACACGTTCTGCCAGCTGGGTCTTGGAAAAAACTGTTTCCGGTTCGCTGATTAAAAGTTCCAACAAAATAAATTCCTTGGGTCTGAGCGATCGTTCAATATTGCACACTTTTACCCAGTGTTTCCGTGAATCCAGTTCAATAGGGCCAGCGGAAACTGATTGTTCATTATGAATCTCTGTTGAGCGTCGTCCAAGAGCCCGAACGCGCGCCAGAAGTTCTTCAAATGAAAACGGCTTCCCCATATAATCATCAGCTCCTGCATCAAGGCCCGACACTTTGTGGTCCAGATCCCCCAGGGCTGTTAGCATGAGTACTGGGAAGGTCCGGCCTTCAGTTCGCCAGTTCTCAAGAATTTGCTTACCATCACGATTTGGAAGCCGCCAGTCCAGAATGACTATATCGTAGTCATTTACTAACCCTTGAAGTTCAGCTTTTTCTCCATCATGCATAACCTGAACCACATGCCCCTCTTCTTCAAGCCCTCGTTTGAGGGAAAGAGCAAGCTGTTTTTCATCTTCAACTAAAAATATCCACATAAAAACAGTTCATTTGCACGGATTCTTTGAACATGAAGCTAAGATAACAGACTCTGTTCATTAATGTTTAAGCTTGATTTAAGGTTCTCCTTTTATATTTCAGTCACCCTTAAACCCTTACAGTTAATTCTTCGGAAAAACCGCAAAAAGTACAACAGACTGATTATGAGTGGAGACAATAACGAAATCTCACGCCTTCGTTTTCTACGATATACCGCTTCAATGGCGGCCCTTGCCGGTGTAAGTTCTATTCTTCCCGCCTACGCATTTGCAGGGTTTAATCATAAAGATATACTTCGGCCACAAGGGGCTGATAATGTCATTGATCTGACCATTGGCAAAATGCCTCACATGATAGATGGAAAGCAGGGAGAAGCCATAGGCATCAATGGAAAGGTGCCGGGTCCACTCATCCGCCTGAAAGAGGGGCAAGACGTTCTCTTGCGGGTGAAGAATGAACTGGATGAAACAACCTCGATCCACTGGCACGGAATACTGTTGCCCTTTCAGATGGATGGTGTGCCCGGCGTAAGTTTTGACGGTATAGCCCCGGGCGAAGTCTTTGAATATCGATACCCGGTACGGCAAAACGGTACTTACTGGTATCACAGCCATTCGGGACTTCAGGAACAGCTTGGCCATTATGGTCCCATGATCGTCGATCCGGCCGATGAAGATCCGGTTGAATATGATCGCGAATACCCTGTGGTGCTTTCTGATTGGACCTTTGAAGATCCCTATAATGTATTGGCACACAACGTTAAACAAGAAGGCTACTATAACCATCAGAAACGAACGATTGGCGAATTTTTTGACGATATAAAGAAAGACGGTTTTGGGGATACTGTAAACAATTATCTCATGTTCGGTAAAATGCGTATGAGCGCGACGGATCTTGTGGACGTCACCGGCGCCACTTATACCTACCTGATGAATGGTCGCGGTCCCGACTCAAACTGGAATGCCATTTTTAAAAAAGGCGAAAAAGTGCGACTTCGGTTCATCAACGCATCGGCGGGCACCACAGCTTTTGACGTTCGCATTCCCGGCCTGAAGATGACGGTGGTTCAGGCCGACGGCCAGAATGTGGAACCGGTTTCCATTGATGAGTTCCGTATCGGTATTGCCGAAACCTATGATGTTATCGTTGAGCCCAAAGAAGAAAAACCGTTTACCATTTTCGCCGAATCTCTGGACCGCAGCGGCTACGCCCGCGGCACGCTTGCACCTCAAGATGGAATGGAAGCTCCGGTACCTGAGCTGCGGCCACGGCCCAAACGGAGTATGAAGGATATGGGTATGGCAATGAGCATGGACAGTATGGATATGGAAGATGACGGGGAGGAAGAGATGGACCATGGAGAGATGCATCACGGCGACATGGAGATGAGCGATAATGGAACGGAACCTGTAAAACATGGCCCTGATAAACACGGTATAGGAGCAGCAGCCATCGCTGAAAAGCAGTTCGACCGGCTGAATGAACCGGGCATAGGTCTGGGCAATGACGGGCGAAACGTATTGGTCTACAGCGATCTTAAAAGCCTTCGCGCAAACCAGGATACGCGCGATGCCCAGCGTGAGGTAGAGCTGCACCTGACCGGAAACATGGAGCGTTATATGTGGTCGTTTGACGGGAAGCAGTTTCACGAGGTGGACGGGCCCATAGAGTTCAGGCACAACGAACGGCTGCGGCTGATTCTGGTGAACGACACGATGATGGAGCATCCAATTCATTTGCACGGCATGTGGATGGAGCTGGAAAACGGAAACGGGCAATACAATCCCCGGCAACATACGCTGCTCGTTCAGCCGGCCCAGCGAATATCTGCCCTCGTTACCCCGCGCGATAAAGGCCGATGGGCATTCCACTGCCACATTCTTTATCACATGGAGCGTGGTATGTTTCGCGTGGTACAGGTAGCCGATGATGAGGGTGATATTTACGGTCAGGAATATTGACCTGTGAAATCCTAAGAGCGATAAACGAACGACTTTTATCTGATATACAAAATCGCATGAAGATGACTTTGATTAAACATATAACAACATTCATATTCACTACTTTTGCTCTTATTCTAATTACCAGTAGTCAAATGTTTGCTCAGGATGCTCCCGATTTCAGCAACGAGTTAATGATGGACAATAAAACCTATGTCTACCTTATTGCTGAAAAGCTGGAATATCGAAGCGTTATTGGAGTCAATCCCCTTATGTGGGAGATACAGGGATACGTGGGAAAAGATCTGAACAAGTTCTGGTTTAAGTCACACGGGGAAGCATTGACCACTGAGAGCAAAACCGAAATGGAATTCCAGGGTCTTTATAGCCGGGCAATTACATCTTACTTTGATCTGCAGGCGGGAATCCGCTACGATTTGGCTTATGAGGGTGGCGGCAACAAGTCGCGAAGCCTCGCGGTTCTGGGTCTGCAGGGTATGGCTCCTTACTTCTTTCATGTCGATGGCGGAATGTTCGTCAGTGAAGACGGTGATATTTCGGCCTCACTGGAAGCTGAGTACGATCTTCTATTCACCCAGCGTCTTATTGGTCAGCCGGTTTTCGAAACCAGTGTGGCACTACAGGATGTTCCGGAGTGGGGCGTCGGAACCGGACTCAATGATATCGGTCTTGGGTTCCGGCTTCGCTATGAGTTTGCACGCGAATTCGCCCCATATATTGGCATAAACTGGGAGCGCAAGCTGGGCGAAACCGCAGATATGGCCCGGGCTGGTGGTGGGCATGTCAGCAATCTAAGTCTGCTGGCCGGCGTTCGGATGTGGTTTTAGTGATTTCTCTGTAATAATAACTCTACATAGTAATATTAATTGAAAAAATGGTAAAGGTACTATGCATGATTTTCATTTTTTTGGTGGCTGGATGATGTTTTTCTGGTGGTTCTTAATTATAGTGCTGATCATATTCGTTATTCGATCTTTGTCGAACTCCGGTCAACACGGTCAGATTAAAGAAACGCCAATGGAGATCCTTAAACGCCGGTACGCCAACGGCGAAATTGACGAAGAGGAGTACAATAAACGGAAGCGGGAATTGTAAAAAAAATAGAAAGGTGGCTTTACAAAAACCCCCGATCATTCGGGTTTTGATGGTTGATTTGTAGTTTCGGCAACTGATTCAGTTATCGTGCAATTGAAAGAGGATGATCCATGGATAAACGTCACCAACTCATCATTTAGACCGTTGGGCCAGCAATTCTAAGCAATACTCGCGTACTACGAAGCGTCTCCAGGAGATTGACAAGTGGATCGACTGGAAGCCACTCTATAAGATTGGCCGTCGTATTGAAAAAAACGGCGCTTAAGGCGGACAGCCCCGCAAACCTGTTCCATGAATGATCCGAGGGTTGTTTCTTCAACTCCGGTATCAGTAGTGTGACCCGAAACTTGAAGACCATTTGATCGAGTGGCTGAGCTTTCGGTTCGCCGGGTTGCCGGGTTACCGCTGGATCAGTCCGCGCCGCACTTTACCACCTTCTTGCAGTTTTGCGAGGCGCTTGCCGGTGAGGGTCTCGTCGAGAAACTCTTTGAGGAGGTCACCAATCAGCTGGATGACAACGGCCTGTTGCTGCGAACAAGATTTTTGTACAGAGGAGACTACTGCCATGTCTACACTGAAATGTTGGTTAAAATTGCGGGCAGGGAGACTTCCGAAGTCTGCGTGCTTGTTGTAAAAGTGAGAATTATAAAAGAGACTGAGCATTCATACAGCCAGAAAAGACGTCGGAAGTCTTTGAGTGCCTGATACTTTATCATTGACACGACACTACTTTGGCCTTCACTTACAAACCTTCTAAAAAATATTTACGATTACCCATGACAGTTACTGCTATGAACTGTGTGAGAGGCACTAACCGTGCATATAAGAATCACTACTTTCTTGGTAGTACAACACTGAAGGTGGTTCCTTCTCCTTCCACTGCATGGATGTTGAGACTTCCATTCAGTGAATCAACCAGGTGATTAACTAAAGGCAGGCCAAAACCATATCCGCGTTCCCCGGAGGTTCCGTGAGTAGATTTTCCTGTTCCATCTTTAATTTCTGTAAGTTTACTTTTGTCAATTCCAACCCCCGTATCTGCTACCGATATGTACAGGTTCTTAGAGTTCTTTTTGTTTTCCAACAATAGTTCGACTGCCACAGAGCCATTTTTTGGCGTAAACCTGATTGCATTGGAAATCAGGTTTCCGGTAATTTGAATTAGTTTATTTTTTGAGAATGGGATGTTGGAATTTTTCTCTGACATTGTAACGTTGAATTCAACGTTCTTTGCCTTGGCCTGAGGCAAATAAAGCTGCTCCAGTTTATGTTTGAATGTCTGCAAGTTAAATTCATTTCTTTTCGGCTGATTTATATTAGATGAATCAAGAATCTCATCCGCTAATTCAAGGATCGACTTTCCGCTCAGCTCAATTATATTCATCATCTCAAGAATTTCATCAATCTTATTCTCTCTGCCTTGATCTTTTATTAACTCAGACAGACCAATAATCCCACTGAGAGGACCACGAATATCGTGACTGACTTTTTTCTGGAAATCTGTCAGTTTCTTAACGTTACTCTGAAGATCATTGATCTCCTTTATATTTTCCAGGCGACTTACAATTTCACTCGCAATAATCTTCAGAAGCTCAATCTTCTCGCGAGTAAGACTCTTCTTTTTGGTATCCAGCACACAAAGAGCCCCGATATTATTCCCCCGTGAAGTTTGCAGAGGTAACCCAAAATAATACCTCAGATGTGGATCTCCCTGAACATAGAATTTATCTTTTACCCGATCATCTATGCTCAAGTTATTGATTTCCAGGTGCTCACCATTCAGGATTGTGTGATGGCATACGGATTCTTCTCGCGGAATGCTATCAATTTCCATTCCGTGTTTCGACACGGTCCACTGGGTATAGCTGTCAATTATATTAACAAGAGAGATCTCGGTTCCGGCTATACGCGCCGCGAGTTTACTCAGATCTTTGAATTGTTCGTTTAATGAAGAATAATCCAGATCATACTCAGCGAGCTCAATAACCCGGTTGAATTCTTTATCAGGGGTCTGTGATTTCATGATAGCATTTAGTTGAGAAAAAAAGATTAGATAAAGGTTGTTATCGTTGCCATTCAAAATAACTTTAGCCGATAGCCGCCCGGTATTTAATCTGATAATGAACTACATCTGGAACTAATGTTTTTATAGCGGGTCATTCTTTGATTCTATTAAACAGTGTCTTACACATCAATTATAAATCGAATTTGTTAAGGGAGTGAGCTGACACCACCGAACCTTACTGGCAAAATGCCCAAATTCAGTAATCTGTATCACAAAATATCTGATAGGTGAAATCACCGAGTGATACACGTTTAGAGCCACAATTCTACTATGATCATTATTACTAAATCATATCAATACGCCCCGTGGGGTACATTCAAGACGTGAATAGAGCCTACTTAGTTGACCTTAAACCAATTTACATTTTTACCAGTTCAGGCTAATCTTTTTTTACGAAAGCTTAGGTACAAACACATATTTTATTAAGCTTTTTTAAGAAAAATGTATTGTTTGCCGATAAAACAGCAAACGTAAATTATTGCAAGGGTAAGAGTTGCAGTAATTTAAATAGATAACTGACCTAAATAACGAGGAGAAAAATGGCAAAAAAAATAATTACTACAGCCGTATTACTACTGGTTTGTTGCAATCTATATGCTCAGGCACATAATGATCATGATACCCATCATAGCAAACACCACATCGCTTTATTTGATGGGGTGACAACTAACTTCGGCCATTCTACAACAGGATATTCATTAGGGCTTGACTATGAATACCTCATCTCTGAAAGGGTTGGTGCGGGGTTGATTGGAGAGTATGTTTTTGCAGGTGAAGGTGAGCTGGTCCTTGGGGTTCCGGTTTTTTTTCATCCTACAAGCGGCTTAAAACTTGGTGCGGCACCAATTGGAATATATGTTGAAAAACATCACGATTACGAACATAACGAATCTCATCAAACAACAACCAGTGAAGTTGAAAAAGAGTGGAATATAGGTGCCAGGTTTAACATGGCATACAGCCTTCACTTCGGCAAAATTAGTGCGGGGCCTTCGGTAAGCGTAGATGTTACGAATACAACTGCATTAGTATACGGGCTGGCAGTTGGTGTTGGGATTTAAAAATTAACTACACAAATACAAAATAAAAGGCATTTTATTGACTTTGGGGTCAAACATATGAATAAAATGAGGGGAATTAAGTTGGATTTATTTGCAAACAGAACAATCGGACAAAAACTAAAAATATCATTTTCATTACTGGCGTTTCTCACGCTGGTTCTGGGTGGGATAGGTTACTACGGAGCCTTTAGTGGTGATAAAGCAATTTATGAAATTGGAGAAGTAAGGTTTCCAAGTGTGAAGTCACTCCAGGAGATGGAGATTGGCGTCGTAAAAGTCAATTCTGTTCAAGAGGCACTCATGAATCAGGTCTTGACGCAAGAGCAGCGCAGGCAGCAATATATAGAGTTAGAAAGTAGCCGCGAAGAATTTTTGACTGCTAAAAGTATCTTCGAGCCTCTTCCCCAAACTGAGGATGAAGCAGTGCTTTGGGAGGCGTTTTTAGTTACCATGGAAGATTGGGAAAATGACTACGAGACATTTCTCGAATTATCCCGTGATTACGATGAGGTTGTTGCCGGTGATGGTGATACCGAGTTGGCATATGCAGACATGCGGAACTATTATCTTGATAATGCCCGCGTTTCTTACAACGCAATGTTCGAGAATTTGAAGGAGGTTGTTTCTTTGAATGAAGATATTGCGAATAAGGAAATTGCTGCGGCACATTCACAAAACTCAGTGCTGACCTACGTAAGTATTATGGGTTTAATTTTTGGTGTATTAGTAGCTGTTCTACTTGGGATTTTTATTACCCGTTCAATTAACTCGTCTCTTGGGGAAATTATTGTATCACTCACAGGTGGATCAGACCAGGTGGATTCAGCCTCTGAGCAGTTGTCTGAATCGAGCCAGTCTCTGGCGGAAAGTGCCAGTGAACAGGCGGCAAGCCTACAAGAGACCAGCTCCTCCTTAGAGGAGATGTCTGCTCAAATTCAGCAGACATCGAAAAATTCATCGACAGCCGAAAAAGCCATGAAAGATGCTGAGCCGCTTGTTGAAAGTGGTGTGAAGGCTATGGAACGGATGAATGCTACAATGAAGGATATCAAAGAAGCTTCCATGGAAACCTCAAAAATTATAAACACTATTGACGACATCGCCTTTCAGACAAATCTCCTTGCGCTGAATGCTGCTGTTGAGGCGGCCCGGGCAGGTGAAGCAGGAAAGGGTTTTGCCGTGGTTGCTGAAGAAGTAAGAAACCTGGCTCATAAGAGTGCACAAGCTGCAAAAAATACATCCGATATTATTGAAAAATCCCAGGAAAGAAGTGATCGCGGGCTAACAGTTGCTCAGGAAGTGGCCGAGAATTTGGGGAAAATTTCTAAAAGTGTAAATGATGTAAGCATACTTGTGAAAGAAATTTCGGCTGCATCGGGTGAGCAGGCCACAGGAATTCAGCAGATTAATACAGCAATGAGTGAAATGGACAAAACGGTTCAGAACAACGCCTCAAATTCTGAGGAGTCGGCCAGTGCTGCGGAAGAACTTTCGTCACAAGCGAATGAATTGCGCGATATGATTGAACAGCTGGTGACCCTTGTAGGGGAAACGGCTCAAAAGAACAGTCACCATAAAGAAAATAGCATGAACCGCAGAATTGAACGGAGCAATGTAACATATGATGATTTTCAGAATGGAAGTTATGGGAAACCTGCCAAGCATAAGGAAGGGCTGAAAAGACCCAATAAGAACAGTTCAAAAGAGTTGATTCCGC
The DNA here is from genome assembly GCA_041686215.1 of Balneolaceae bacterium. GTDB lineage: Bacteria > Bacteroidota > Rhodothermia > Balneolales > Balneolaceae > SW132. The sequence continues at coordinate 10,089 of JAWLEH010000083.1, forward strand.
TTGATGACGACGATTTTGCCGGGTTTTAAGCGGGAGCTAACCGGAAGGCTGCCGAAGACGCTTTAATATGTTATTCGGCAGCTATGGTTCAAAGCAGCTCGTTCAACTGAGCTGACAAGGCCTAACCAGTAGGAATAGGATAGTCCGTCCTATCAAAGTTGAGAGGGGTTTCATGAATTCCGTAAACATCCATGGTTTGTGACAACATAATGACAGTAAACAAAGTACCTGTATAAACTCTAAGACGAATAGTTATGAAGAATATTGATGAAAAAGAAGTAGTGGCGGTCGAACAAGATCACTCTTTGGAAGGCGGTAAGTTTCTAAGCTTTTTTCTTGGTGAGGAAGAGTACGCCATTGAGATACTAAAGGTTCAGGAAATTATCGGGCTGATGCCAATTACACCGGTTCCTCGTATGCCTGGCTATATCAAAGGAGTGGTGAATCTTCGTGGAAAAATTGTTCCGGTAATGAATCTGCGAACCCGTTTTGGCCTGACGGAAATCGATTACACAGAGGAAACCTGTATCATTGTTGTCCAGGAAAGTCAGTATTTGATGGGAGTGGTAGTGGATAAAGTGTCGGAAGTGGCGGATATCGAGGGTAGCCAAATGGCAGAAGTTCCATCAATAGGAGCAGGGGAGCAAAGCGAATACCTTTCCGGCCTCGGTAAAGTGAAGGACAACGTAAAAATGATTGTAGATGTTGGACGGGTACTCTTTGATGTTCCTGATGACGTACTTGAAAATAATACAAAAGCGGCAGAGGCCACCATATAATTCAGCGGTGTCAAAAATCCCAGACATTCCGCGTCGGAAAGAGTAATAGATTCAAATAAGATACATACCTCGATGGCTCTACATCGGGGTACTTGTTTCCCTCAGGTTAGTATAATTATTGTAATTTTGAGTCTACTCCGAAAAGTCATACGTTCTGAAAATTAGTTGCACAAGAGTAAATAATTTAGGTTTATTTGATTCGAACTCACCCCAACACCCTCTCTAAAGAATTATAGAGGGGCGTAAGGTCTAAATTATTTAAGCTTGTTATAAACTTCCGTTTTTTGGCTGACTTTTCGGAGTGGGCTCAATTTTGATAACTCCGATAGGGTAATTCTACATCTAACTAATCAAAATCCCGGCTCGTTGAAGGATTTTTTAGCTTGTGTAAATGTCTACTCTCATATTTTAGGAAGGTGGTGGTAAGTCTCAATCTGATATTTGCCGATTAGTTGAATTTACTTTCAGCTCCCGGCAAAGAAACACTACCTGAGATAGCGAGTGATAATCCCCACTATTTAACGGAAATTTGTAGAATCATTAGGAATAGTAGCGAGAGGGGCCACGGTATTCTGCCCGCTTAAAGTGTAGTATAACCTCCATGCCACCTTTTGCATTGAGGCTATAATCCGCTCTTAGTTGCTGGACCAGAATTTGGATAATCATGGACCCAAAATTGCCGTTTGAGTCTATATCGGTAGTTTCCGGCATTCCCTTGCCATAATCGCGGTACGTTATCGTTAAGGTATCACTATCTTCTGTTGCGCTGATATCAATCCTGATTGTTTCGCCTTCATCAAATCCGTGCTTAATGGAATTGGTGATCAGCTCGTTTAGTAAAAGACCGCAGGCAATAGTTTGATCAAGATTGAGTAAAATTGATTCAATATTAAGGCCAAGGTGAATTTCCCGTTCTTTCATTTCAACCGTACTCTTAATTTTGTCTACCAATCGATCGACATATTGATCAAGCTCTATTTTATGCAAATTGTCCTGGCCATAAAGCATTTCGTGCACGTTAGCGATAGAAATAACACGCATTTGTGTATCACGTAAATACGATATTGCATCTTCATTTTCGAGGTTGGGTATTTGCAGTTCTATTAAACTGCTTATGATGGCAAGATTATTTTTAACTCTGTGGTGAACCTCCTGGATCAACACCTCTTTTTGGCGTAGTAAAGTAGAAAGTTCCAGTTCGGATTCTTTCATTTGAGTTACATCTACACCCACCGTTTGCGCGGCGAGTTTACCTTCATACGAAATCGGAATTGATTGAACTTTAATATGGCGTGTAATCCCCCGACTATCAGTTATCGTGTGCACTTCAGGCAAGGTTTGCTCACCGTTATTCAGCTTCTCAATCCGTTCCTTTATTTTTTTTTGTTGAGTTACAGGATGAAGGTCTAACACACATGTACCGATAGCCTCATCGGGGTGATCGAAACCAAGAAGAGTGGCACCTACTTTATTTATAAACTTAATCACGCCATTGACCGAGATTTGGATCAGGTTAGGGCTTTGGGATACAATACCCTCCCACTTGTCTTTTGTACTTTTTAGTTCATACTGAGTTTTAATCAGCTCTGTAACATCATTTTGAATGCCTATATAATATTTAACGAATCCATCTTTAGTTTTGATCGGCGACATTCTGAGTTCGTTCCAAAACAGGCTGCCATCTTTCCGGTAATTTCGTAAGAGAACCTCACACGAGGTCTCGTTTTCAATAGCTTTTTGAATTACTGTTCGTCCTGGCTGATGCCGGTCATCTCCCTGTAAAAAACGACAATTCCAACCAAGAATTTCACTACGCGAGTAGCCTGTAAGTTCTGTAAACGCATCGTTACAAAAAATTATAGGATTGTCTTTTCTTGAAGAATCAGTGATTACAAGGCCGGACGTTGTGGCGTGAATCGCGTTATAATAAAGTTTAAGCTGTCTGTTTTTTTGGTCCAGTTTCTTTTGTTTAGACTGTACCTGGCAGGAATAGTGCCGAATTTTTATCAACCCTTTTACCCGGGTTAGCAAATTCTTTTTACTTACCGGCATTACCACCACGTTATCGGCAATCTCCCAAACCTTTTCATTTGCCAGGCGTTCATTTGAAACCATCACCATTATGGGTAAGTATGTGCTTCCGGCCTCCTTTTTTGCAAAACAAATTGTATCGTAAAGGCGATGTAGTTCGGTAAAATCAACGACGACAAGATCAATAGCCTTCTTTGTTAAATCGTGTTCATTCGAACAGATGGTATATTTTTTTTCGAGCAGCTTTGCCACAAGCTTTTCATCGGCAGCCGACGAAAGACACAAAAAGAGATTATTGGGTTGTGACCTGTTTTCAGTCATTTTTTGCTCTTTCTTCCGGATTCAGATCCAGCGGCGTACCGGATAATATGCCTCGCAAATTTGAAAGTGGAGCGCCCAGCTTTATTCCCTCACCGGTGATTTTGAACTCCCTGATGGTTTTTTCGAAGTCGCTTAACCTCTTTTTCAGGACACCAATCGATTTTTTAAGTTCTCCGTTTAGTTCCAGGTAGCGAAGATATATAATATTATCTGCCAGATAGCTGGCATTTAGATTTGTAGTTACAAATTCGCCCGTTATGGTCTGCATTTCATTTACTAAAAAAGCAGTTACCCCTACATTACCGAGGTACGTGCGAAGGGCATGCAGCCGCTCGAGAGAGCTATCCTCTCCTCTTACAGTAAGTGTATAGCCATCTATAGAATCAATCATCACAATGCGGGTGTCGTTCTCTTCGATGTCCCTGCGCACCATCATGGCAAATTCATCAGGGGAGGAGGAAAACGGCTCAATTGTTTTGATGGCCAGCTTCCCGCTTTCAATCATCGATTCAACCGGCACCCCGATCAGGCGGGAACGGTTCACAATAACATCTCTGGCTTCCTCGAAAGTGTACATGACCGAGCGCTCTTCACGGGATGATGCTTCTTTCATGAACTGCATACCAAGAGTTGTTTTTCCTGCTCCCGTAGGTCCGGTGATCATCGTAACCGTCCCTTTTTCGATGCCCCCGCCAAGCATGATATCCAATTCTTCAATACCGCTGGAAAGCGGTGTGTTTCTAAATTGTCTATCGTATTTATCAGGCTGCAGGCGGGGATAAACATCGATCCCATTCTGCATAATGCGAATTGCGTGATCACCAGGTTGAAAATCGGAGCCCCGGTATTTTTGAACGTTCACGCGCCGCCAGTTAGGGCCGGCCATTACCTCCAAGACCCCATCAACCCAAAATTCTGCTTCTTCCTCCGAGACGTTCGGGTGAATTTCAACTATCATAAACAGGGTAGCACCCGAAGAACAAATTTGATGAATCAACGAGAGCGCCATATTCTTATACTGAAACGGATTTTCATACAGATATTTTACCATGCTGAGAGAATCCAGCATGACCCTCGAAGGCTGATGCTTTTCAATAGCTTCAACAATACTGTTAATAATCGGTTCTGCTTCCACCTCCAGAGGAGAAAATACTGAGTAGTTTTGGGTGGTGTTCATCTCCTGCTTGCCGGGGCTCAGGTCCAATATTGTAGTCTCAGACAGATCAATATTCTGAGCGGAAGAATGAGATCGAATGTTTTTTTCCGATTCCCCTAAACTAATCAGCAGTGTAGACTCATCCTTGTTATTTTCTTCTTCAAGAAAGTGATATCCAAAGGTAGATTTACCGGTACCCGGTCCTCCTTTTATCAGGTATGATTTTTTCCTGATTAAGCCTCCCTTAAGGATGGAGTCCAGCTGTGATATGCCTGTAGAAATCTTGTTGTTATTCATTTGTGTCGTGAAATATGTGTTGTATGGTTATCGAATAAATGTCTTTAAATCATAAATAGAATAATTCCCCGTTACTTGAGAGGGAAAAACATTAGTTTGAATCAGATAAAGAAACCGTGTGCTCTGATTTGAGATTGGGATCAGACATTTCCAATCTAAATGTAAGAGCAAGAGAATCATTGAATAGAATGGCTGCCCGTGCCTTTTATATCTTTCTTATTAAATGTCAGTTTAAAATGTGTTCTTCCGTCGTAGTGATCATAATCATAGCTGCCACCGAGTTGCTGAGTTAATGTGTTAATCAACTGATGGCCCAACGTATTGTCGGTTGTGGCTGATTTGAAGTCAGCCGGTAAACCTTTTCCATTGTCAGCTATTTGAAGAACAACAGCACCGTTTGTTTCTGATAATGTCACCCAAAGTTTACCGCGTTCGTTTTTCTTGAAGGCATGCTTAAAGACATTGGTTACGACTTCATTTGTAATTAGTGAGGCCGGGATAGCCTGATTGATGTTAAGATCAAACTGCTGTACGTTGAAAATCTTCTCCAAAGGCAGAACTTTTCGATAGGTAGCTGCAATATCATCTACTATATTTTTGATATTTTCATCAAAACGTATCCTTGAAAAGCTCTCTGATTTATACAAAAGTTCATGTACGTTTCCGATTGTTTTTATCCGGTTTACACTGTTGTTGAGCTTCTCTTTCAGTGAGTCATCTTCTTCTTGCATAGCTTGTAGCATCATCAGGCTGGAAACGACAGCTAAATTGTTTTTTACACGGTGATGAATCTCCGCCAATAGCACCTCTTTTTCTTCGAGGGACTTTTTGATGTACTCTTCCTTCCTTTTTTGCTCAGTGATATCCTGCTGGATGGCAAGAAATCCGAGTAAATTACCAGTATCATCTATTATGGGGTTGCTTGAATATTTTATATCGTAAAGCTCTCCATCTTTAGATCGGTTTACAACTTCCCCTTCCATTACTTCACCACTGAGGATTGTCTCCCAAAATAGTTTGTAAAATTTCAGGTCATGC
>JAWLEH010000009.1:0-25983 GCA_041686215.1 Balneolaceae bacterium
CTTCATTCTGCTGAATGATTATGCTCTGAACAGTCCCGATCTCGAAAATCCTTGATAGCTCTTCATCTTCAGCAAGGGGCTGTGTCATCCCGGTGGACGATGCAAGAAGAAGTAAAAAACATGCGGTACGAATCATAATCTATATTCCCTAATCTTAGAAAATATCTTTTATTGTCTACGAAGCTCTTCTCAAATATGTTCTGGAAGGTTACGAATAAGGTAAAGTTTTCAAGTGAGCCGACCCCGGCAGTTAGGCGGCTTCCGGAGAATTCTTTCATTCACAAATTTCAACTTGCGAAACCGGATCGCTATACACCTGAGTACGATTTTAAATTAGACCAAAAAGCACTGAGGCTGTGTCCAAAAAGAGCGTCATCCCGCACTTTCCCGAGGGGGATGCGGGATCTCCATCCGTTGATATGGCTTGTATCAACCGCAAAGTTCGCTAAGAACGCAAAGTTATTATAATCAGTAATTTAACCCTTGTAAAGGCTATACTAAATAAGTGGTAGCAACACTAAGAGATCCCGGATCGGGGTCCGGGATGACAAAATAGATAACTATTCTGCATTACCGCGCTCTTTTTTGACAGTCCCAGGCATTCTGAAATAATAATTATTGTGTTGATAATTTTAAGTTAGCGCTTATGGGGAAATAGGGTGAGCCTGGAGAAAAAAGCTAAATTATTTAAGCGCCGCCCGATTTATTATACCTTTTTGGACAGCCTCATTTTTATAACTCCAAAAAAGCACATTAATAATCGAACTCAGGTTATACGTGAAAATCCCGTTCTGCCGGTTCTTTCACAACAGCGCCATCAAACAGATGAATTTTCCGATCGGCAAACTCTGCGTCATGCGGGCTGTGGGTAACCATTACGATGGTTGTTCCGTGGCTGTTTAGCTCCGTCAGCAGATCCATCACCTCATCTCCATGATCCGAATCGAGGTTACCGGTTGGCTCATCAGCCAGAATCAATTGAACGTCTGCCACAACGGCCCGGGCAATGGCAACTCTTTGTTGCTGGCCACCTGAAAGCTGCTGCGGAAAGTGATTGATACGTGCCGACATATTCATTCGCTTCAGCGAGGCTTCCACCTTTTTTTTGCGCTCTCCGGCGGAAAGGCCAAGGTACAACAGGGGTAACTCGATGTTTTCGAATACAGTTAATTCATCTATCAGGTTAAAACTTTGAAAAACAAACCCGATATTTCCTTTACGTTTCGCAGCTCGTTCTTTTTCCGAAAAACCCGATGTTTCTTCACCCATAAAGAAAAACTCACCTGAGGAGGGTTTGTCCAGGAGGCCAAGCAAGTTTAGAAGTGTAGATTTTCCGCAGCCCGATGGTCCCATAACAGCAACAAACTCCCCTGCATTAATTTCAATATCAATGCCGTTGAGGGCTGTGGTCTCAATTTCGTCAGTTTGATATAGCTTCTTCAGATGTTTCGTTCGGATCATAATACCGATTTTGTAGATGCTTGATGGTTACCACACACGATTTACTCAGGCTAAAGGAGAGCTTTGCATTGCTGCCCGAGGTGCAAAGCCCTCTAAAGGTTTATTTCGTCAACTGGCCAGATTTAAACATAATTTTTATACCAAAAATTGGTTTTACTTTAACCTGCAATTTGAATGTAGAAAAATTTATTGATTTAATTCCCCAAAATCCTTCAGGCATATCTCCTGCGCAATTCTACTGCAATATATAGCTGCAGATCAATCCAACACAATGACTTCCGAATCACTAAAAGAATCATATCCTGACGTAATCACTTCATCGCCGGGTTCAAGCCCTTCCAATACTTCAAAATATTGAGAGTTGCCGCGCCCCAGCCGTATCGGTTGCTTGAAGGCCTTGTTTTCTGAGGGATCAATTTTGTAGATCCAGTTGCCGCCTGTTTCCTGGAAAAACCCTCCCCGTGCCACTAAAACGGCTTCCGTAGGGTCTCCAAGCTCAAGACGCACCCGAACGGTTTGCCCACGCCGGATACCCCCGGGTTCAGAACCTGTAAAATTCATATCCACCTGGAACCTTCCATCCTGGATAACGGGAAACACTCTTGAAATCACCAGTTCGTGCTCTTCGCCGGCAAATGTAAAACTCCCTTCAAGCCCCGCCGTCACGCGCGACAGATAAAATTCGTCAATATCAACGCGCACTTTATAGCCGTCTGTTTGATCAATCTGGCCGAGGCGTTCTCCCTGGCTTATCGATTGTCCCTGGTTCAGCTCAACGGTTGAAAGCTGACCCGACATGGGCGCGGTAATCAAGAGGTTATTCAAAATTTGCTGTACACCTTCCAGGCTTTGCCACATTCGTTCTTCCGACTCTTCAAGCTGTTCAAGTTGATTCTCCAGCTGAAGCGAGTCCTTTTGGTATGATTCGTAGTTGAGGTCAAAACGCCGCTGCTGAAACCTGTAAGACTGCATTGTTTCCTCAAATTCCTGTTCAGAAATCAGATTTTGTTCATAGAGGGAGCTGTCTCGCTCGAACCGGGGTTTCAGAAGATCCACGCGGGTTTCTGCATCTGCAAGATCTTCGCGAAGCCTGAGGTTATTTTGCTCAAGGTTGAGCCGGGAGTTTCTTACATTATTGATCTGATCGTAAATACCTGCTTCCTGCTGCAACACGCTCAGTTGCAGGTTCGAATTAGAAAGCACCAGAAGGGTATCACCCGCTTCAACGGTTTCGCCTGATTGAGTATACACCTGCTGTACAACGCCGCCTTCAACAGCGTCAAGAATAGTAGACTGTTCGGGCTGTATCACACCACTCACCTCAATATACTCCTGGAACGAGTCCTCGGTAACTTCACGAATCATCACCTGGTCCCGGCTCACGTTCTCCGAGCTCCGCCGGTCCATAAAAAGCGAGGTGTAGATGATAAACAGGACGACAGCTGAGGCCAATATTATAGCCGCAATTTTCCCCCTGCTCAGGGACTTTTTTTCAATTTTTCGATCCATTCCCATAATAACTCGGAACTTATACTTCTAACTTATTCTCTTCTCAGGCTTTCAACCGGGCTGATAAGGGATGCGCGAACTGAAAATGAACTGATTGCAAACAGGCTGATGACAATTGAGATAAAAATACTTGCAAGAAATGTTATCACTAAATACGAATGCAGATCGATAGCATACGGAAATTCGCTGAAACCTGCACGCGCTAACATGTATACGATAGGTAATGCGATCAGGTGTGCTACAACAATCAGTTTCACATAGTCTTTGCTCAGTAGGTAAAAAATCTGGGCAGCCGTTGCCCCCATTGCTTTTCGGATTCCAATTTCCCTGGTACGCTTGCTGATGGAATAGGACGCAAGGCCGAGCAATCCCAGGCAACCGATCAGCAAAGCAAGCAGAGTGAAGCCCCCCATCAGAGAGCTAAACTGCTGCTCCTGTTCATACATTTCGTCGATTTTCCGATCCAGGAAAAAGAAATCGAACGGATGGGTGGGATCCAGATCGTCCCAAACGCTTTGAATATGCGACAGCGCATCATCGGTGTTCCCGCCTGCAAGACGTATTTTAATATAGTCGATATTGGCAACAAACTGATTTTCTGTTTCGGGCAATTCCAGGATTAATGGCTCAAGATCATACCGGAGATGAGCAAAGTGAAAATCTTCTGTTACCCCCACAACATTTCCTGTACGATCGGACATCTGGAAGGTTTTGCCAATTGCATCATCAGGCGTTCCCCACTCCATCGTATCCACCATCGCTTTATTGATGAGCAAGGCTTCGGCCGGGTCAGTAGAAAATTCCTCGGAAAAATCACGTCCGGCAATTAATTCAATATCCATAGTTTCCAGGAAATCTTCCGTAACGAAGAGCTTGGCAATAGAGAACGCATCCTGTTCACCATATCCCTGCGGGGCAATCTGGTAGGTAAAAAAGGTATCGGAGCCGAGGACGGTTTTTGAGCCAGACACCTGCGAAACTCCCGAATGATTTAGAACTCGCTCTTTAAACTCATCGTAATACCAGATTGCAAGGCTCATTGAAGCGGGTACAACGATTACCTGTTCGCGATCAAATCCCATGTCCATTTTTTGCATATGCTGATACTGCAGATATGCCAGGGATGACCCAATGATGAGAATGGCTGTAATTGAAAATTGAAATACTACCAACGAACGGCGGAGCTTTCCCCCTTTTTGACCGGCCGTAAATATGCCCTTTACGGCATCAATTGGGCTGTAGCCTGACAAGAATGTAGCAGGATAAAAACCGGCTAAAAGTGTAATAATTGCCAGCATGGCGGCTCCTGCTGCCAGAACTGTTCCTGTATTGTATGCTCCCAGCTCAATTTCTTTCCCGGTAAACAGGTTGAACCATGGCATACCGGTAACTATAATCACCCCGCTGATCAACACGGCAATTAGTGCATAGATCAGAGATTCAAACAAAAACTGACCGGTTAGCTGAGACCGGTATGCCCCCATTGTTTTGCGAAGACCAACCTCTTTTGACCGGGTGAGTGCCCGCGCAGTGGACAGATTGATATAATTGATACAGGCGATGACCAAAATAAGGATTCCAACGGCGGAAAAGATCAGCAGGTAGAGATAACTGCCGGTTGGGCCAATTTCGTTATCGGCGTCGGAATAGAGGTAGACATCCGTAAGTGGCTGCAGGGAAAGCTCAACATCCTCGTTTTCCCCATAGTAGGGTTCGTAATACGTTTCTGAAAAGGTTGCTAACTGTTCCTCAAGCTGACTTCTGTCGGCGCCGGGTTCTGCAAGGATGTAGGTCCAGTTCGGAGACCAAAGCCAGCGTTCGGTAATTTGATCGTAATTTTGCCAGATATCCTGCAGTGATTCAAACGACGCCAGCAGGTCGGCTTCAAAATGACTTTGCCGGGGCAGGGGTTCCATCACACCGGTTACTGTTAGCATAATTCGCCCTTCATAAACCAGCTGTTTCCCAACCGGGTCATCATCAGCAAAGTAGCGCCGTGCGGTTTCGGGAGTAATCACAACAGAGTTGGGTTCACTCAAAACAGTTGCGGCATCCCCCCGGACAAGAGGTATATCAAAAATGTTAAAGATTCCGGGATCGGCAAAAAAGAAATTTTCTTCGCGATAAAAAATCTCTTCATCGCGATTGCCAATAGAAATGTTTGGAGCTTCCATATCAAACAGCCGGGCTGCTTCGGCAACATACCCGTCAAGATCCGTTACAATGGCCCGGCGCAGCGGAAATGGAGTCGTGGCTGATTGCGTATCATCGCCATCATATAAAACCGTCTGGCTTACACGGTAAATATTCTCTTTTTGTGTATGATGTTGATCATAGCCCAGTTCATCCCATACATAAATGCCGATAAACACAAAACAAGCAATACCAATCGCAAGCCCCGTTAGATTTATAAGAGTGTATACCGGTTTTCGTTTTGCATTTCTGTATAAAACCAGGAAGTAACTTTTAATCATAAAGCTTAATCGGTCATCTGTTCAACAAACTGTACCTGTGTACTATAGATACTCAAACGATGTTTGCCGGGTATAAAAAGAGATCTTCCAAACTACATTGTTACAATTAATGTTGAACATTAAAATTATTTAATTTAACTAAGTGCCCGGACAGGCCGACTCGGCTTTACTTCAAATTATCAATCAGGAAATCTCTTTCTATGATGTTCCTGCAACTTGTATATTTGGCGCAAACCCAATCATCGTATGAAACATCAGCCCATTAAGGTCTCCGTACTTTTAACCACACATATTCCGCAGCACCATTTTTTTCGGTTGCTGAACTCGCTTCAGGATTCTGATTATTCCGGAATGGAAATGATCATAATTGACGATGCCGCACAAGCTGAGTTTTCCGGTAAAATTCACGACCAGGTCGAAAGCTTTCAAAACGACCGGATTGTATTGCTGGACCACGAACACTCAACCGGCCGCGGAAACTGCCTGAATGAAGCGTTGCACCAGGCAACCGGCACATTCCTGTGGGCGCCTGAACAAGCCGACCGATTTAACAGCCGCTTGTTTCGGGAGGCCCTAAACCGGTTTTCCACAGATCCTGCTGCCGTATGGGTAATGGACTATAACCTGCCATCTTCATCAACGCTCTGGCTTGAAGACGCACTGGACGGCAGGTTACCCGATGACAGTTGCTTCGTATGGAATCGTAATGTTTTGGAGGGACGATCACTTTTCTACAACCCGTTCTTAACCCACCTTCACGGGGCAGAGCTTGCAATGAGGGTTCAGGAATCTCATGTGTGGCATCGCACGGATCCTTTCTTTGTAATAGACGAAAATCAATGGCTTGCTCCGGTGGGTTTGAATCTCGAAGAATTCTACCGGTCAGCTCACAGAATTGAGCAGGATTCCAGCCAAAAAGAGGTTATCCTGGAAGGTTTAAAAACTGCAGGACAGGAGAAACCTACCGACCCAAATAGTGGCGACCTGCTCACCCGCTGCCGGCAACTGCTTGCACAAGATGATGCAAAAACTACATTTGAGCTTATTAATACGTTTCTGAAAAAAGAACCCCGCCACCGGGAGGCAATACAGATTAAGGTTACTGCCCTCGAAAAGATGCGCCGACACGTGGAAGCAGCTGAATTAAAACACAGCCTGAAGCACCTGAAAGATAGCGAAGCGCCCAAGCCTGATTCCAAACATGCCGAGCCCGTGCAAATACCGGTGGATAAATCGCATCATAAAGAAAATGAAGACTCAGATACTACTGATAAAGAATTAAAAGAACCGGAAGATGAGACTAAACAGATTGCGCAGAGTGTGGTAATTCCCACAACAGGGATTGGAAAACCATACCTGGAACGATGCATCTCTTCACTTTCAAACGTGGCTTCTGCGGAAATTACGGAGCTGATCGTCATCGACAACGCAAGTATTGATGATACATTTGATTATTTGCAACAGTTGGAGCAAAAGCAGTTCATGAACATCCGGGTAGTTACGAACCCGAGCAACGCAGGGTTTGCAGCCTCGGTAAACCAGGGGCTGGAAACCGCATCCGGTAAAGTGGTTCTTGTTGCTCATAACGATGTGGAGTTTTCGGACGGAATCTTTGAGCATCTCCGAAAAGGGTTTGAGCAGGATGAAAACATTGCGGTTGTTGCACCGCTGCTGAACGAAACCGAACAGGCCGCACAGCGCTCCGGAAAAGATGAAGAAGACCCGTTTTTGCTTACAGACCAGGTTGACAGCTGCTGTTTTATGGTGAGAAGAGATCTGCCGGTTTCAATGAGTGAAGCCTATGGGCTTGCCTATTTTGAGATGGATGATTTTTGCAGCGAAATACGGGATCAGGGCGGACTAATAGCCGTATCAACATCAGTCGCGGTTACTCACCACGCCGGGGCGACAACGGGAGCGATGGGCTTGCGGCTTTCACCGCAGCGAAAATGGATAAACAGGGCAGCCTATAACGCCAAATGGAATGAACAACCCGTTTATACTGTACCCAACCAGGGGACGATTGCAGACCGCCTTGAACGCCTCGAACCGCCAACGGACCCGTCAGATCCTCCGGAAGAGTGGAAAGATGAGGTGAATGAGTTTCTCACTGACGAGGTGAAAACGAAAATTATGAGAAGTGATCTCAGCCGCCGGGAACTGCTGGTGATTGTGCCCACATTACTGATGGCAGACTGCCGCGAACTGCTTCGAAATCTCGAAGATCGTCTGGACAAGATCGATCTTCCGCCATCACTCCTGATGCTTTTTATCCATTTTTATTACGAAAAAAACATCTACTCCAGGTGCCGGCACTACCTTGAAAAGGCGGAAAACAGCCACCCTGCCTTCGATATGTACAGACTGAAAATTTTTGTGGATGACAAACAAACAAACGAAGCCTCTGAATTACTGGGGCAGCTGATGGAAGAGTATCCCGCCAGTCCCGACCTGTTTGCACTTGCAGCAAAACTCTATGAACACGCCGGAGACAAGGATGAATCGAAATCATTCGCGGCTATGGCTAACCAGCTGGATCCTGTGAGTTACCCGCCGGAAGAATCGGAATTTGAAGTAAAGTTTTAGGAGCGAGACAGGTTTAATCGCCCCGTTTAGTTTCTACAAGGGCAAGAAGCTGCTTAAGATCTTCCACTTTTTGTTCCTGGTGATTCTTCGCGTAGCTGTGCATAAGGTTGCGAATGCATCGCGCCAATATTTCGGTTTCATTGGCTCTTTCCAGGTGTTCAGCGCGGGGCTCAATACCATTCTTCTTCAAAAAATAGTAGCACTGGTCGTACGTCACAATCGTGCCTCCATCAAATGGATCTACCAATATATTCTGGTTATGTGTTTGATAAACCAACATGAAATGGATGGGCATGTTGGCACCATAGAATGGAAGATTCAGGCGTCTTGCAAGGCTCATCACCACAACACTCAACATAATGGGCAGGCCTTTGCGCCGGTCAATCACACGATCGAGAAAAGCGTTATCCGGATCGTGATAATTTTTTGAATCACCCCGGAAGCGAAGTTCACGAAATACATAGTGCAGAAGAATTCTCATCTTCTCATTCAACGAGGGCGTATAGGCAATATCACTGCCCACCTGGCGCGCAAGGTCATCCAGCTTCGTTTTATACTCCGAAGCACGCAGCGTAGGGTTACCGAAACGGGCCAACACAAAAAGTGCTTCCTCAAGAGATCGCCGTCCCTGCACACCGCTTTCAATAAGGCCGGAAAAATCCTCCAGAAGCGAACCATAGGTAATATTGTGAATAATTTCGTTTATGTGCTGGCGCTCACTGTCTTTTACAGATTCACTCTTATACTGATCTAACAAAGGCACCGCATTCTCGCCCAGCTCTTTAAACCTGTTTTGTACGCCGCTCTGTACCTCCGGGTCAGGGTCCTCAAGAAGGTAAATCAGTGATTCTATTTCGTTTTTGTTTGTCATGATCTATATAACATCAGCTTTCAATAATCTATTCCATCTGATTTGATTATCGGCAGTATAGACAGGAGTATTAAAATGATTTGTTTTGTCCTGTATTATGGAGTACACAGTAGAATTATTAAAGAACTTAACAATTATTTCCCGGCAAATGAATCCCGAAGTGTATCAGGTCGGGCTTTCTGTTCCACAACTGATCAGAAATGATTACATATTTTCGCCCGGAGATATTACCGTTTATAATGGAGCCGCAGATCATGTATATTACACGGCGCCCGAATCAACTAACGCTTACTGTATGTCTATACGAATTCCATCAGAAATTGACCGCTTACAAAAGGTGATCGTCCACACACCGGGGCATGAAGTCTCCCTGGTGAACCCGGAGCTAAAAGATGAACTTCTGTTTGATGATATTATTTTTGAAGAAGATGCCCGCGAGGAACACCTGGATATGCTCAAAATGTTTCGCTCAGCGATGCCGGAAGGCGGCGAGATTCTTGAAATTACAGAACTGGCCCGTGAATGCCTTACCGATAATAAAGTGCGCAGTGAATTTGTAACAAATCTTGTAGAAGCCCTGCCTTATGAGAATTTATTAGCAGTAGAGGATGAGTTGCAGGACCTGTCTGCAGATGCATTGTTGCGGTTCGTGGTAGAAGGATCGATTTCCGAAGATCATCACTTTTCTCTCCACCCGGCGCCCAATTTGCTTTTTACGCGAGACCTGGCCGCGGTTGTAAACGATAAGGTGATTCTCTCCAAGGCAGCTAAGCGGGCCCGTGCCCGTGAATCTCTTTTAATGGAGATGATTTTGCATCACAATTCGCATTTCAAACACACAAAAGGTAGAATCATTTACACCGGCGGGAGCCAGTCAATCGAGGGGGGCGATGTTATTGTAGCTTCTGAGTCTGTCGTGTTGATTGGTATGAGCGAACGAACCTCGTTTAGCGGCCTGATGGGGGTAGCTGGCCAACTCCTTGGCGGAAACGTAGAGCACGTACTTGCCGTTGATATTCCAAAGAAGCGATCATCTATGCACCTTGATACCATTTTTACATTTTCGGACGCTCATGAGTGCGTCGTGTTTCCTCCGGCAATTGAAGAACAATCAAACAATGTTGTAGAACTTTATAAGCAAGGTGAAACAATTGTTTCACGGCAGCATGGTAACCTGAAAATGGCTCTCGAAGAATTGATGGATGCCCCTTTTACATTTATAAAATGCGGGGGAGAAAACCGTACTACACAATTTCGTGAACAGTGGACGGACGGAGCAAACGTGTTTGCCCTGGCTCCGGGAGTGATTGTGGGATACGAACGTAACACAAAAACATTTGCTGCATTAGCTGAAAACGGATACCGTATTATGGATCAGTTTGATTTTGTAGAGCAATTTAAAGAAAAAGAGTTCAATCCCCGGGAGGCAGGAAAAATTGCCCTAAGTTTCCAGGGGCATGAATTATGCCGGGGCCGGGGCGGCGCCCGCTGTATGACTTTGCCCATTCTCAGAAATTAATCATAACGATCTGCAGATTTGCCATATCCACATTCCCAACTCCCCGAAACGGAGACAACTCAACCATCCAGGCAGCCCCAAAAGGTTAATAAGCTGTCGACCAAAGAGGTTTTCAAACATACAGCCCTTTTTATAGCAACGTTTGCAAGTGTAACGTTAGTGGGCATCTTCTGGGTGGGCCAGGATGTTCATGCATCAAGCTACATTGGCATGTGGCGGGAGGGTGCTCTATTCGCCGCTCTTCTTTTAGGTTTTTTAGCCACGCACGAATTTGGTCACTACTTCGCCGCCGTTTACCACAACGTTCGGGTAAGCCTTCCCTATTTTATCCCCCTGCCATTGGGAATTGGTACAATGGGAGCCGTTATCCGGATAAAAGAGCAGATTCACACCACTAAAAAACTGTTCGATGTTGGAATATCTGGTCCTGTTGCAGGGTTTATTGTGTCCCTGGGAATCCTTCTGTATGGATTTGCAACACTACCTGATCCAACCTTTATTGAAAATTTCAGCGGTCATGAAGAAGTTATCGAACACATCCATGAAACCGGCCAGTTTCCCGACACTCCACCGGTTCCGCCAGAAGGCGCCGGCACAATAATGATGGGTGAAACACTGCTCTACAGTTTCTTATCAGGCTTTTTTGAGAATGCTCCCCCCATGTATGAAATGTATCACTATCCTTTTCTGTTTGCGGGATGGCTCGGGCTCTTTTTTACAGCTCTAAACCTGATGCCGGTGGGTCAGCTTGATGGCGGGCATATTCTATATTCTCTCATTGGATTTGAAAATCACAGGAAAGCAGCCCGAATTTGTTTTGGAGTGTTAACGTTACTTGCCGGTATTGAGGCTATACCCTTTCTGTATCTTCAGTTTTCTGAATGGATTCCGGGGTTTGAAATTCTTTCAACTGTTGTATGGGCTGGTGTATTGTTCTTTTTGATGAAAAAAGCTTTCAATAACGCGCATGCATGGATTGCCCCACTCTGGGCATTATCACTTATCGGTTCGGTTGGCTATCTTTATTACCTGGGTGGTGGTCTCGAAGAATCCGGATCACTTATTTGGGTTTTCTGGAGTTTTTTCCTGGTCTATTTTGTAAAAATTGAACATCCGCCCGTAATTTACGAGCAGAATTTGAGTTATAACCGTCGCCTGCTTGGTTGGATTAGCATGATTATTTTCGTGTTATGCATCAGTCCGTCACCCATACAGGTTCTGGGATAATTCGATACCTAATTAATTAACTACACGATTTAAACCGTACACGTATTTTTATGATGAAAAGATTATTAATAGTATTGGCAGCAGCCTCATTGTTATTAACAGCTTGCGGAGAGGAGTCTAATGAAATGGACTCAGACTTGCCGCTCGATGCGCAGGTAGACCTTCTGATTGAACAGAATGAGTATGAAACCGCATTAGACGTGCTTGCTCAGGAGGATAGTGAAAATGAAGAAGTGGCCCTCCTGCTCGAAAAAGCCCATCTTAACTACGGGCTTTACAGCATGAATACTTTTGATGAAACCGAAATGAGAACACGCATGAATAATGCGCTTCTTCAGTTTACGGAAGTACTTAAAATTAATCCGAACAATTCTGTTGCCAGGGAAAATATTGAACAGATCATGGGAATCTACGCCACCATACCGGACCGTAACCCTGAGGAAGAGGTGTTGGAAGGTTTACGTGAAGTTGGGTTTGATTACTGATCCGGCCACATTGCTTTAGCATTGATAACACTACTTCATAAGTTTAGGCACCATTTATCATTCAATGAGGACATAAATTGGATAAATCAAAAGAGAAAAAAGGCCATACGCCACCAAAAATACAAAACCGAAAGGCTCGCCACGATTATCATATCGACGAGACATTCGAGGCCGGTGTTGCTCTGAAAGGAACGGAAGTGAAATCTATCCGGGCAGGAAAAGCCAGTCTGAATGAGGCATTTGCCTACCTTCACAGAGGCGAAGTATGGCTTAAGAATATGTATGTGAAACCGTATGAATTTGGAACCTACAATAATCACGATGAGAGACGGGATCGTAAACTGTTGCTTAAACGCTCTGAGATTCGGGAGATTGATAAGTATATCAATCAAAAAGGCTATGCGCTTATCCCCCTGAAACTCTACTTCAAGCGTGGATATGCAAAGATTCTACTCGGACTTGGGAGAGGGAAGAAGAGTTACGATAAACGGCAGGATATAAAAGATAAGGATACTAAGCGCGAACTGGACCGTAAAATTAAAGGATCATACTCGGTGAATTTATAAGAATCTGAAACCAAACCGGGCTTTGTTTTAATCACTTACAGTTTAAGACATAAAAAAACCACCCTTTTTTACGGGGTGGTTGAAATCTTTTTAGAATTCAGGCTCACCTGAAAATCTAATTTAGGAGATTTATCCAAAAATGGATCAGCCTTGTTGATTTTCAAGTGCTTCCTGTAACCGGGTCATAAGCTCCTGGTCTTGCTGAGCACCCATCATAATTGCCTGGTAACGCTCAACATTCAGGCCGTTATCTTCGATTTTTTCAACCATGCTTTCTTCTGCTTTCATCTGCAGGTCGTTAAGATCCGGCTGAATATTTTCAATCTGTTCGCGCTCTTCATCAGAAATTTCAACCTGATCGGCCATCTGTGGATTTTGCATGGCCATCATAAGTTGCTGAAATCGCTCCATAGAAATATCATGCTCTTCCACAAGTTCTTCTACGTCTGATTGCAGTTCTACCTGAATCGGCTCAATTTCCGAAATGGTTGTCACAAATTGTTCCAACTCTTCTTCACTCACGTCGTCAGATGTAGGTACATCCGGCATTTGCTGCTGTCCCTGACCTTGCCCCATACCTTGTGCAAAGGCAGATGATATTGCAAATGTTGCAGCCACAAGTATAAGGCTGGCTATTTTAAGAATCTTCATAAAACTATTATTTGATTTGAAATTATGTAGTTGTTTAACCCGTAAATTGCGGAATTATTGCCGCTACAATAAGTTAAAGTAAATTGAACCTTTTTTGTTCCTTTTCTCAATAAAAATTGAGAAAGAGATTGTTTATTTTAAGGATAGATGTTTTCTGTAAGCCGAATTCTGTATCCCGCCGGGGCGGAATGGCAGCCATTTATCTTGCCTCGTGCATCACTGCAGAGGTCACAGCGTTCTACCCGGTTGTAACGTGACGAACGGCACACAACCTGCGTGAACTTGCACCCCATGAGGTTTACCCTGCGCCCTGCATCACTGCAGAAGCCGGTGAGCTCTTACCTCACCTTTTCACCTTTACCCACACTTAAAGTGCGGGCAGTCTGTTTTCTGTGGCACTTGCTGACAAACCGGCCAAAACCGGCTGCCCTTCCCGTTAGGAAGCATGGTGTTCGTTGGTGTTCGGACTTTCCTCCTCCCATTTTAATCTGGCAGGCGGCTGCCCGAAAACATCTTGTTCTTAAAATAGTTTAAAACAGGTTAACCGGCTCATTAACGCATACCGGACCCGCTTCGTATCATAGCTCTTGGCTATAATTTCAGCTGTTTTCTTGATTCCTCGAAAAAAGAAGGATCTACAACAATACGGCCACTGTTTTCATCAATTATAATTTTGTTTTTGCGGCGCACTTCTACCTGAGCCTGCGGCGGCAGTGCCATACCCAATGCGGCGCCTTTTTCCATCGCTACCACGGCTATGCCGTTATTCAGCCCATTACGGAGCCGATTATAGCTGCGAACGTACCGGCTGTCGAGCTTTTCTTCGAGCTCATCGCGTTTCTCCAGCAGCTTGCTTTCTTCGCTCTCCGTACTTTCAATTACTTTGTCGAGGTTTTTCTTTTTCTCTTCGTAGAGATCCTCAATATCTGCAAGCTTTTCTTTATTGTGTTCCAGTTCACCTTCCAGCTCTTTCAGGCGATTTTCGATCTCACCAATACGTTTTGTGGCGTTCTCAACATATTGTTTTTGGGCTTCAATCTCCTTTGTAAGAGCATCATATTCGCGATTATTACGTACTGTTAATTGCTGCTCTTCATATTTTTCATTTTTCTGTTTGGCGGATTCAATTCCCAGTTCCAGGTCCTTTTTTTCGCCAATCAGGCTTTTTTGTTCTTCTTCTAACTGATTTACCCTGGCTTCGTGTCGTTTAATATCTGTTTCAATATCCAGAACTTCCTCGGGAAGGTCGCCGCGTAATTGTCTTATTTCATCAATGCGGCTGTCAATATATTGAAGGTTGGCGAGTTGTTGAAGTACCTCTTGCATGGTTGTTGTTGCTGTTTATAAGGTTTTGTTATTGAATTCTGATACGTAGATTTTCATTGGGTTTGTCACTGCTTCTGTGGCCTCAACATGCAGGTGTTCAAACGCCTCGGTAAGTTCTTTTCGGATTGCTTCCACAACGGGAAATTCACTTTCATAATGTCCTGCATCAATTAGCAGAAAGTCATTCTTTTCGGTAAAATATTCGTGGTATTTGATATCTGATGTTACAAACGCATCCGCCCCGGAGGCTACTGCTTTACTTTTGAGAGAAATTCCCGCCCCGCCGCAAACTGCAACTTTTTTGATCCGGCCCGACTGCCCGGAGTAGCGCAGGGCATCAACATCCAGTGCACGGCAAACAAGATGGAGAAATTCATCCATTGCTATTCCCTCATCGGGATAAGAGCCAATTACGCCCATTCCAAAGTTATCTGACGGTGACTCCATATCTGATATCTGGAATGTTCCCGACTTCAGAAGCCCCTCTTTCTGCAGTGCATTTTTCAACTGCTTAACATTGTGGCTGTCTATTGTGGCTTCAAAACATTTCAGGCCGTTTTTTCTGCCATCTACGCCATAAAAATAAGCCTCTTCCGCAGAATAGTAGTTCAAAAGCTTCAGTACGGCTTCGGAATCTTCAAACCCGGTAGTGAGGGATATTTTTTTACTGATGGGATATTCCTTCTCAAGAAACTGGAGGTTATCGAGACCAAGATTGTTGGCAAGTACAAAAGAGACCCCGTCGAGTGCGGCATCGAGGTTTGTGTGAGCGGAAAGAAGTGCAATATTATTGCGTATGAGCTTGTATATAATCCGCCCCTGTTCGTGGGATGGGTTTATACTTGAAATTTTTTGAAAGATCAACGGATGGTGAGAAACGATTAGCTCACATTTCTTTTCGAGTGCTTCATCCACCACATCTTCTGTCACATCAAGACAAACCAAAACCCTTGAAACGGGGGTAGCTGAGTCTCCAACCAGAAGCCCAACATTATCATAGCTTAATTTTATTTCGGGCGGTGCCCACTGATGAATAAAATTGGTGATATGCCGGACCTGTGTATTCATCAGGCAGTTCCTCCTTTTAAACACTGGTAAGATTTGTGCTGCGGAGGCCTGGAAAGAATCCCTGTGTTAATCTTTTGTGGGGCTATTCGCTTGTTTGTCATATGCATTTTCACAGACTTAAAAATACGATTATTTTCTACCATTGAAAACCTTTTTAATCGTAAATTTACCTTTTACTCTTTTCCATGGAATGGTTTATGGAGCATTTCGTTTCTTGAACCTTCACAAAATTTTGAAATACACCCTCAACAATGGACATAAAAGCACGACTTACACAGGTTAAACAACGAATAGCAGATTCATGCAAAGCATGCGGGCGATCACCGGATGAGATTACCCTCGTGGCGGTTAGTAAAACCAAACCAAATGAGGATATCCTTGAAGTCTTTGAAGCCTCGCAACTCCATTTTGGTGAGAACAGAGCAAAAGAGCTACAGGATAAGATGGAGCAAATAGAGCGTGATGAAATTATCTGGCATTTTATCGGGAACCTGCAAACCAATAAAATTAAGTATATGGTGGAGCGGGTAAACTGGATAGACTCCATCCATAAGAAAAAAGCCCTGAAAGAAGTTGAGAAGCGCGCATCCCGAATTGACCGCCACATCAATGTATTAATCCAGGTAAACATAAGTGACGAAGATCAAAAAAGCGGATGCGACCCTGAAAAGCTCGAAGGAATGCTCACCTACGCCCAAGACCTGGAATATACCCATATCCGCGGCTTGATGGGAATGGCAACATTTACCGATGACATGGATGTTGTGCGTAAAGAGTTTCGTTTACTGAAAAAACTTCGTGAAGACCATATGCACCTGAATGGAGGATCTGTAAATCTTGAACACCTCTCCATGGGCATGACCAACGACCTGGAAGTGGCAATTGAAGAAGGTTCTACCATGGTAAGAGTAGGAACGGCTATTTTTGGGGAACGTAACTATAATTAATATCCTGCGTTATACAGGATGCGATATTGCTTAAATTTTATATTTTAAAAGAAGAATTATGTCAGCGTGGATCTGGGTTTTAATACCATTGGTTGCCATTATTGGGGGATATATTATTGATTATCAGAAAAATAAGCTAAAGTGGCAGAATCAAACCACTTCCAACGAAGCTGAGCTTGATGAAGTGAAAGGAATGCTGAAACAGTTGAGGTCTCGCGTGGAAAACCTGGAGGCAATTGCCGCAGGTGATCCTGCCGAGTTCACCGGAACAAAGCACGGCGGCCTGGAAGATATTGAGGTAGATGAATCGAATTCTATGAAAGACCAAAATCAATCAGAAGTAGCTTACATAGCTAATAAACAGAGGTGATGAACTATGACAGAACATGAAGTAGCTGTAGTTGCCATTGTATTCGGGAGTATTTTAACAGTTGTTTTCCTTGGTATTGTGGGCAGCATAATCAAAACATGGATTAAGAATAAGAATGCACCTGAAGACATCACAAGGAATAAGGAGTTTCTTTCAGCCTTGCGTGATTTCAAGGAGAAAACCGAACGAAGGCTTTCAAATCTTGAGGCTATTGTGACAGAGGAACGGGGGGACCTCCATACCGGAGAAACGAAAAAAGAAATCAATTCAGGTAAAAACAAGCGGGAACACTCTGATTCGCTTGGTATAGAATTTGATGAAGAGAACCGTAAAGAAGAATCCGAAACTTCCGGAAATCTTCGCAATATGTTAAATCAGTAACGGTTATCTTTCATAACTCTTTTTAATAGATATCCATCCGGCGGCACTATGAAACTCACAGCGCTCGAAATTAAGCAACAAGAATTTGAGAAATCTCTGCGGGGATATGACGTCTCCGAGGTAAAAGCGTACCTGAACCTTGTGTCCAGCGAGTGGGAACACATGGTGGGTAAAATGAAAGAGATGGAGGCCCAGCTCGATAAAATGGAAGAGAAGCTGAAACATTACGAGCGGGTTGAACAGGCGCTTCACGAAACGCTTCAAACAGCCAAAGATTCTGCTGAACAAAAACTCGTTGGGGCAAAAAAGGAGTCGCGCAATATCATTGAAAAGGCAGAAATGGAAGCCGACGCAATTGTAAGTGAAGCCAACCAGAAGAGACAGGAGATCCGACAAAGCATCTTAAGACTACTTGACCGCCGCGAGGAAATTGTTGGCGGCATGAAATCCTACCTTGATATGGCCCAGGAATCCCTCCAGCATTTTTCGAGAGATGATGCCTCCCTTTTTTCACTTCCCAAAGAATCCGGCTCAAATCCGGAATATAATAACAGGAACTCTGATGAGGCTCGGACGCATTCAAAACAGTCCGTTGAGCAGCCTGTGCCGCCGGGCAGCGAAGATCTCGATAACATTATTGACGAAATAGATTAATCAACCACCACTGAATTAGCTGTTAAATATACATGCCATTAGACTCCGTTTCTGCGTTCCGAAAGAGAAGAAGTGAAGCCCTCACTTTTATTCAAAGCCAAACTGATTTCCGTCCAAATTACATGCTTATACTGGGTACAGGGCTGGGACAGCTCGCTGAGGAGATGGAGATTGAAACCGAAGTCACCTACGATAAAATCCCTCATTTTCCGGTTTCCACCGTTGAAGGCCACGCCGGGAAACTGCTATTTGGCACCCTTGGCGGTAAAGAAGTGGTGGCCATGCAGGGACGGTTCCATTTCTACGAAGGCTACACCATGCAGCAAATTGTTTTCCCCGTTCGTGTATTGAAGGCCAACGGTGCGGATACGCTTTTTGTAAGCAACGCCTGCGGAGGCATGAACCCCAACTACTCTCGCGGTGACATCATGCTGATTCGCGATCACATCAATATGATTGGTGATAATCCGCTGATGGGACCCAATGACGATGAGCTGGGTCCGCGCTTCCCGGACATGAGCGAGCCATACAGTGAACGCTTAATGGATATTGCAAAAAATGTTGCGCTGGAGAACAACCTTCAGATGCACCAGGGTGTGTACATTGCACTGAGCGGGCCCATGCTGGAAACAAAGTCAGAATACAGGTTTCTGAGGCTTATAGGCGCAGATGTTGTGGGGATGAGTACAGTGCCGGAAGTAATTTCAGCCGTTCATATGGGTATGGAAGTACTTGGTATTTCTGCTATTACGGATGAGTGCTTCCCCGATGCGTTAAACCCCGTCAATATGGAAGAGATTTTGGAAGCAGCCGGAATAGCTGAGCCAAAAATGACGCGTGTGATTGTAAATGTGCTTAAGAAACTATAATGCTCAACGCTGTTTTTAAAGAACGAAATGTAGTAATTTCTTTGAGAGACGAATACAGTAAATCATTTAGCACATCAAAAGTATGAGCTTCGACGATTTTGACAACAATCCCATTTGGAATGAGCATCAGTGGGAAGCACATTTAAATGAAATTGAGAAGAGAAGCGAGCAGCTCCGTAAATTTATTACGTCTGACCCAAATGAAGACGTTCCCCGCTGGATCAGCCTGCTGCGCGAAAGTTTCGATGAGATGGATGCCGTAGAGGCCTACATCGAAGAGGAGTTATTATTTGATGAAGCCTATTTCCCGGAAGATGAGGACGATTGGGAAGATGACGAAGACGACGAGTTTGATGACGATCTTTTCTTTCGCGATGAACTTCCGCCATTTCTTGAGACCGATGATGACGAAGACGACTTCGATTACGGAGAGGACTGGAAAGAGCTGAGTGAGGATTTTACCTATTCCGATTACGGTTCTATTGAAAATCTTGATGTTTATCGCGAGTCAATCGACCTGGCGGTAGATGTATTAAAATGGGGAGAATCCATTCCCTCCCACCTTATGAACCAGCAGGTTCACGAATTTGTGAGCAATATTTTGAAGATTGGTGCCAAGCTGGCCGGTGGCTATTCGTTTGGTTTCGAGAAAGATGTGCTTGGTGGTAACATTGCCTACACCAAAAAAGCTCTGCACAGTTCAAATGAGGGCCTTATTAAGTTACAGCGAATGAGGGGAAATCTTCACTTTAATAAAGAGACCTACGCCGACTTTCACGCACGCCTTTTTGAAATACGAAATGATATTGGCATTTACGTTCAGGAGCTAAGAGATGAGTTTCGTTTCGGTATTGAATAGCGAAGCTTTAGTCTTCACCCTTTCCGTTTTTGTCTCCAACTTTCTGTAGAAGTCCATAAACAGAATCCGGTTGCCAATCTATGGCTACCCAATCCTACTCCTCCTCCCAAATCTTCACTTCTTTTTCGCCCAGAGAATTGATCGATCCGCGGAACATACCCGGAGTGTTCATATTCATGTAGATATTCCTGTCGCGGTCCACGGCAATAAACCCTGCTTCATCAGGCTGCAGACGTTCATTCAGCACAAAATTAACCGCCTCTTCAAGGGAATCGCCGGCAAACTCCATCCGGTTGGCAATGGTATTGGCCGAAACCTGCTCCATGATTTTTTCGCCCCAGCCCGTTGCTGAAATGGCGGCAACATGATTGGCAAATGTACCCGAACCAATGATAGGCACATCACCAACTCTCCCAAACTGCTTGTTGGTCATGCCCCCGGTGGATGTTGCAGCGGCTAAATTTCCATTGGAATCTATTGCCACGGCTCCTACGGTGCCGTATTTAAAATCAAGGTTGGGGTTGGTAAGGTAGGGTGGTTCTGAAGCTTCCGGCAACAGTGATTGCTGCTGCGACCGCTCCCACTGGCTGCGACGGTTTTCAGTTGAAAAGTAGCTGTTTTCCACGCGTTCAATATCGGTCTGATCGGCATATTGCTCGGCCCCTTCACCGGAGAAAAAGATGTGATCTGACTCTTCCATCACCTGCCTGGCAAGCGAAATCGGGTTCCTTACGGTAGTTAGCCCTGTGAGTGCACCCGCCTGCATGGTACTTCCATCCATTATTGCGGCATCCAGTTCGTGTGTTCCATCAGCGGTAAAAACAGCGCCCCGTCCCGCATTGAAGAGCGGGTTATTTTCCAGGTTGTTTACCACCCGTTCAACAGCATCCAGTGCGGACCCTCCCTCCCGCAGCACAACCTGGCCGGTTCGCACAGCCTGTTCAAGCCCGTCGTAGTACTGTTGTTTAACAGAATCGGGCATATCCTGGGAAATTGTGCCGGCGCCACCGTGCAGCGCAAGGGACCATTCAACCCGTTCTTCTTCCTGATTGCCGGAGCAGGCAGTAAAAAGAAAAAGAACTAAAAAAAGAGGGGAGAGAAGCGTGGCTGATAGGGATACTGAATGATTCATAACGGTAAGAGCTCAGGGTTATCGGTATTCCAATAAAAAATATAGAAGCAATAATAGAATAATTCAGGCCATATCAAAAGTGAAATATGCGCAATTGAACTTCAAAACATAAAAAAACCCGGATGATTAACCCGGGTTTTTAAACAGTAAATAAAGATTTTCGCTTATTGCTAATCCTTATTATGATTTGGCTTAAACGATTCCAGGAACTCTATTGGAAATGGAATGAACGTAAACGTGGAGTTTTCTTCACTGATCTCGTTCATGGTTTGCAGGTATCGAAGCTGTAGGGCAGTGGGTGTTTTTTCGATCATTTCACCGGCTTCAACCAGTTTAGATGCAGCTTCAAATTCACCCTGGGCGTTGATGATTTTAGCACGCCGGTCCCGTTCACTTTCAGCCTGCCGCGCCATAGCACGTTTCATTGATTCGGGTAAAATCACGTCCCGAACCTCAACAGACACCACTTTAATTCCCCACGGATCGGTTTGCCGGTCGATAATTTCCTGTATTTTCTTGCTGATTTTATCCCGTTCAGCAAGAAGTTCATCCAGCTCAAACTGGCCCAGCACACTCCGTAGTGTTGTTTGGGCAAGCAATGAAGTGGCGCCTATATATCTCTCAACCTGAATAACTGCTTTTTCAGCATCTACAACCCTGAAAAATGTAATTGCGTCTACGTTTACGGTAACGTTGTCTTTTGTAATAACCTCCTGTTTGTCCACATTGATAGTAAGAACACGAAGGTCAACGCGCTCCACTTTATCAATGAATGGGATTAAAATAATAAGACCCGGGCCTTTGGTAGCCTGAAACTTACCCAGGCGAAAGACAACCCCGCGCTCATATTCACGAAGTATTTTGAACATCTGTGGCAGAAAGACCGACAAAAATATGACGATCGTAACCAGCCAGATGATTAAGTTAGAAAGTGCTCCTGCATCATCCATCGGATAACTCCTTGTTTTGGTTAGGTTTTGATTTTACAAATACTTTAAGTCCGCTAAACTCTTTTATAATACACTTGTCGCCTTCATTTAAAACTTCATCACTTTCGGCCCGCCAGTATTCACCATTATGCAATACACGGCCTTCTATTTCCGGTGTGATGCGGTCGGTAACCTCTGCTTCCCGGCCTACCTCCGATTCAATTCCTGCCCGGTGCCCCGTAAACTGGGCCTTGATGCCGGATGATACAATCCATGCAAAAAACAGAACCGTTACAATTGTTGCGGGAATAAGCCAATACCAACTCACTTGCATCTCCTCCGGTAAATCTTGAAATAACATTAACGCACCCAGGAAAAAGGATACGGCTCCGCCTGCAATTAATAACCCGAATGCAGGTGTAAATGCTTCAGCTACAAATAATATAACAGCCAGGCCTATCAACAGAAAGCCGGCGATATTCACCGGCATGGCGGCTACACCGTAAAGTAGTAAAATTAAAGCAATGGCACCTGCCATTCCAGGTACAATACCGCCGGGGTTGGTCACCTCACCGATTATTCCGTAAATCGCCACCAGGGTGAGTATCAGCATCACCTCGGGCCTGAGCAGGAAACTGAAAAAGATTTCAGAGAAATTCCGGGGGATCCGGTTCTGCTGTGCATCCCTTGTGTTTAGTGATTCTCCGTTTATCTCTCTTCCGTCAACCTGGTCAAGCAGCTCATCAAGATCATCCGCAATCAGGTCAATTACATTAATTTCCAGGGCGCGGTCGGCTGTGATTGAGTCGCCATCCCGTACGGCAGACCGGGCCCATTCAGCGTTGCGGTCTCTCCGCTCGGCGATTGTTTCGATGTAGCTCTCCGAAAAATTGAAGATTTTCTTTTGGGAGACTGTGTCCATCTCTCCGCCGCCCATCGACACAGGGGAAGCCGCACCAATATTGGTTGCCGGTGCCATAGCTGCAATATGGGCTGCCAGAGTAATAAATGTTCCTGCGCTGCCGGCATTAGCACCTTCAGGGGAAACATAAACAGCGGTTGGATGATCAGACCCCAGTAGTTCCTGCACAATTTCCTGGGTGGAGTCGAGCAGGCCTCCGGGAGTATCGAGTTCAATAACCAGGAGTTCATCTCCCCGTTCCCTGGAAGCTTTCAGGCCTCTTTGAATGTATTGAGTGGTTGTAGGGCCGATCGTTCCGGATACAGAGATGATGCTCACGCTATTTCCAGACGGAGCCTGTCCCTCAGTTACCAGATCAGGCAATGTATCACTGTCCTGAAATACAAACGCCGTTCCGGCAATAAAAAGGATTCCGGCTATCAGTAGTTTTATTGGGTTCATACACAAATATTTTTCCAGTGAAAGCCCGGTTCTGCGCCCGTGGTATTCGAATTATTGGTTCTGTTAAAATGCACCATTATAACGAATGAACATACTGGGATTGCATAACGTTTGAAAACCTTTTTAAATCTTGTTTTTTTCAGATGAACCCGCTGCTTCCCGGAATACCTTGCACGCTTCAAAAGCAACCTCATGAAGGTCATACCTGTAACTTTTTTCAAGATCTGACCAAAAAATTTCAAAATAAAAACAGATTCATTAAAAAAAATTTGGATTTTAATTCAGATAGTCGGAGTTTCGTTCTATGAATTTTGAAACACACAGCACAATCTCTCTACAACTTCGCCGCCGTCGCCGCTCAGGCGTGTGAAATAGCTGTGTCCCAAACATTTTCACAACGCCTGCTTAACTCAAATTAAGCAGGCGTTTTTTTTGCCATCCATTTTTCTTCAAAATTCAACACCCAACAATTAATAATACGCACTATGTCCAATTTCCTGACGATATCGGAATATGAACCGGATCAACTCCAGCATTTCCTTGACCTCAGTACTGAACTTCACCAGGCCCCGGATGGAGAACTCGCCGGTAAGAATGCAGCATTTGTTTTTGAAAAGCCATCTCTCAGAACCAAAGTCGGCACGGAGGCAGCCATCAACCACCTTGGAGGGAATGTCATTCATATTGACGCGGATTTGCTGCTCAGCAGCGGCAAGGCGATCCCGTTTACATCCCGGGAATCTCTCAAAGATGCTATGAAAAACGTATCTCTCTGGTGTGATGCTGTTTTTGCCCGGGTCTATTCGCACCAAACCCTTAAGAATATGGCCGAGTACAGCTCTGTACCCATCATAAACGCCCTCTGCGACAAACATCACCCCATGCAGGCACTGGCTGACCTCTACACGCTGCAGCAGAATTTTGGTCAGGAGCAAAAACTGACCGTTGCTTTTGTGGGCGATGCAAACAATGTGGCGTTTTCTTTAACGGAGATTCTGCTCAAATTTGGCCACTCTGTACATTTTTCCGGACCAGAATCTTATGGCTGGAGTGATGACCAACTCCGATACTTCGCACTGCTCTCCGTTGAATATGGCGGATCCTTCGAAAACTATACCGGCCCTGCCGAAGCAGTAATGTACGCTGACGCTATCTACACGGATACGTTTATCTCCATGGGCGAAGAGCATCTTTATGATGAAAAAATCAAACACTTCGAACCCTACCAGGTGAACATTGAGCTTTTTTCCAAAGCGAAGGAGGAAGCTGGTTTTATGCACTGCCTGCCAGCACACCGGGGCGTGGAGGTGACTGATGAGGTAATTGATCACGAAAACTCCTGGGTGTACCAGCAGGCCGAAAACCGGATGATTGTATCCAAAGGAGTATTTGCCGGGCTTCTTGCCGGAGAGATCAGCGAAATGAAAACAAGCAAATCCCTAAGGCTGCACTCCTGAACAGATCAAAAATAAACATCAGATTTCAGAACATTTAAACGTTTAATAAACCAATGAAAAACGAAACAACCTACACCAAAGTCGCCTCACACGAAGCTCACAAAGGAACCTTCAACACCTGCCTGCTGCTCTACTCCGGCGGACTGGATACCAGTATGATGCTAAAATGGATTCAGGAAGAGTACAATTGTGATGTGATTGCCCTGACTATTAACATCGGGCAAACCGCAGACAACCTGGATGCCATCAAAGAGAAAGCGCTGATGCTGGGAGCAAAAGATGCCATTGTGTACGATGCAAAAGCCGAATTCGCAGAACTCTGCACCGAAGCGGTAAAAGCCAACGCCGACTACCAGGGCGGGTATGCGCTGGGCTGTCCGCTGGGCCGGGTCATGATTTCAAAACTTGCGGTTCAATTTGCCGCGGAATTTGGCTGCGAGGTGATTGCTCACGGCTGCACCGGAAAAGGAAACGACCAGGTTCGGTTTGAAAGCTACATCACTACCTTAAATCCGGAGCTGAAAACGATTGCGCCGGTACGGGAGTGGAGCATGGGCCGGGACGAACAGATTGCATATGCCAAGAAAAATGGAATACCGGTGGAGCAAACAAAGAAAAGCCCCTACTCTTACGATGAAAACATGTGGGCCAATACCGGGGAAGGCGGCGAGATTGAGAATCCCGAACTGGTGCCTCCACTCGAAAATATTCTGAAATGGGCCAACACACCTCAGCAGGCCCCTGACGAACCAGAGCAGGTAAAAATTGGGTTTGAAAACGGCGAACCGGTTTCGCTGAACGGCGTTAATTACGACAAAAAAGACCTGATTCTGTTGTTAAATGAGATCGGCGGTAAGCACGCCGTGGGTGTATTTCACCTGATTGAAGACCGGATCGTGGGCCTGAAGGTTCGGGGTGTATATGAAAATCCTGCCGCACACATTTTGATCCAGGCACACAAGAACCTGGAACAACTGGTTTCAACCCGGGAAGAAAACGAACTGAAAGGTTTTATGGATCAAAAATGGGCATACCTTATATATGGCGCCAAATATTTTGAGCCGGTGATGGACAACATCCGGGCGTTTATCAATGAACAGAATAAAAAAGTAACCGG
The DNA here is from genome assembly GCA_041686215.1 of Balneolaceae bacterium. Lineage (GTDB taxonomy): Bacteria > Bacteroidota > Rhodothermia > Balneolales > Balneolaceae > SW132. The sequence goes on from JAWLEH010000009.1 coordinate 25,822, forward strand.
CGAAGTTACGGTGAAACTGTATAAAGGAAATTGCGACGTAGTGGCGTTGTCATCCCCCTATTCGCTCTTTGATGAAAATCTTGCGACGTTCAACAAATCGGCCGCTTTCAACCAGAATGCGTCCGCCGGGTTCATTGAACTCTGGAATCTGCCCCAAAAAAC
>JAWLEH010000009.1:26083-57538 GCA_041686215.1 Balneolaceae bacterium
GCTCTTTGATGAAAATCTTGCGACGTTCAACAAATCGGCCGCTTTCAACCAGAATGCGTCCGCCGGGTTCATTGAACTCTGGAATCTGCCCCAAAAAACGGCCTACCAGCTCAAGAAGACGGTAAAGAAAGAGGTGGTGCAGTGAGGGAAAGGTGAGAAGACAAAAGAAAGGAAAATTTCTCTCCTGTTATAAATGAGAGTATCAATTCTAAACATAAAATCTTTACATGTCTAAACTCTGGCAAAAGAATTCAACGGATATGTCTTCCGACATTGCAAAACAGGTGGAAGCATTTACGGTTGGCAATGATTACGAACTGGATCAGGTGCTGGTACCTTTCGATGTAAAAGCCTCAAAAGTGCATGCTGCTGCTCTTGAAGGCGCCGGTGTATTGACTCCTGATGAGCTCGAAAAACTTACTAAAGGGCTTGATGAAATCTTCACCGACTGGAAGAAAGGGGAGTTTGATATTACCGTGGAAGATGAAGATATGCACACGGCGATTGAGAAAACCCTGACAAATAAACTGGGCGAACTGGGAAAAAAAATTCATACCGGGCGGTCACGGAATGACCAGGTATTGACGGCCGTACGGCTCTACGAGAAGGATTCACTTCAAGCAATACTTACGGAAGCCAACGCCTGTGTTGAACTGCTGGTTAACTTTGGAAATGAAGGGAGGGATATTCCTATGCCAGGTTTTACTCATACCCGAAAAGCCATGCTTAGCAGCGTAGGCCTCTGGGCTGGCGGATTTGCAGAGATGCTGCAGATGCAGGTTGAGGCCTCATCAGGAATTCAATCGCTAATCGATCGGTCGCCACTTGGCTCCGCAGCAGGGTTTGGTACCAGTATCGGGATTGACCGGGAAATGGAAGCCCGGGATCTTGGCTTTGCCAAACCTCTGATCTGTTCTACTACATCACAGCTCAGTCGTGGCTGGGTGGAACTGCAGTTTGTGCAATATCTCAGCGGCCTGACTGCCGTTCTGAATCGCTTTTGCAGCGACCTGATCTCCTTTACGAGCCGCTCGACACCCTACTTTACGCTTGATGACGCCGTTACCACGGGCTCATCTATCATGCCGCAAAAGAAAAATCCCGACCTGGCAGAGTTGATTCGCGGGCGACACTCGCAAAACATTGGGCGTGCCGCAACACTTCAGTCATTATCGATAAATCTGGGCAGCGGTTACCATCGCGATCTTCAGCTGACAAAAGAACCGGTGCTTATGGCTGTGAATGATACACTGGAATCACTTAACGCCATGCAAATCCTGGTCCGGTCGATAAAAATCAATAAAGAGGAGCTGGCGAACGCCTGCACACCGGAGCTCTTTGCAGCGGAAGAGGCCTATGCGCTTGTGAAAGAGAAAGGAATCAGCTTCCGTGATGCCTACCGTATGATTAAGGAGGACGGCGGCAATCGTTCTGCAGATCCGTACAAAAAACTGAAAGAGAGTACGCATTTGGGGTCAAGCGGTAATCCCGGGCTGAGCAGAATTATACCCTGAAGCAGGTGTAGATTTTAACCTGAATTCGATTATAAATCAGTTCAAAAGCACTTCCTGCATTGCCACGCAAGAGATCCCTATAGGAAAAAGAAATGGGTTTTTATGAATCCAAAAAAGCACATTTTTAATCGAACTCAGGTTTTTAACTGATACAACTCTGCAGCATCTTCACCCCGCCTGCCCTACAGCACACCATCTGCCTGAGCAAATTCAGAAGCATATAGAATTCCCTGTAACAAAAGAATATTTTAACAAACGTTGAGTCTACTACAAAAAGTCATACGTTCTGAAAATTAGTAGCACAAGATTAAATAATTTAGGTTTATTTGATTCGAACTCACCCCAACACCCTCTCTAAAGAATTATAGAGGGGTGTAAGGTCTAAATTATTTAAGCTTGTTATAAACTTCCGTTCTTTGTCTGACTTTTCGGAGTGGACTCAACGTTAAACCCTGGAAAAACCAGCGACCCACGCTACTCTTTAAATTAATATTAAAAGCGCTTTTATATAAAATATTAACTGTAGACCCCTGATTGCCTTGCATTTATTAAATAATACCCGTATTCATATCACGGTACAATTTTTAATATTTGCTCTCCGGCAATTTGCTCTGTTAATATTTTCAGTCCATCTGGTATTGATATCCTAAAGTTGCTGGTGAAGCGTAACTTATAAACAAAAGCAGTTACCTATGGCAACACAAGTACGACAATTCATTTTTCAATGTTCCATTCTGTTGCTTACACTTCCCTGGCTCTCATCGAGTCTGTTTGCGCAGGAGCGGGAACGAACAGGAACCGTTGTGGATACCAACGGTGAAGCTCTGGTTGGAGCCACCATCTACCTTGAAGGAAACCAGCAACAGGGTACGGTTACCAATATTGATGGAGAATTCACTCTTTCGGCTGCAGATGACGACATTTTTGTAGTAAGCTTTATTGGTTATCAAACCGTCCGGGAAGAAGTGGGAGACCGGACGAACATGACGATTACCCTGGAATTAGACCAGCAGATGCTGAGTGATGTGGTTGTTGTAGGATATGGAATACAGCGAAGAAGCGACCTCACGGGTTCCATTGCCAGTGTATCGGGTGAAGAGATTGAAAACCAGCCGGTTGCCAGTATAGACGGTGCTCTGCAGGGCAGGGCGTCTGGTGTGTTTGTTAGTACACCTTCAGGGACTCCCGGTGCCGGTATAACTATGAATATCCGGGGGCAAACTTCGCTTACTGCCAGCAGCCAGCCTCTTTATGTGATTGACGGGGTTCCCATTATATCGGAAGACCTGTCCGGACTTTTTTCAGGCGGACAGTCAACAAACTCACTTGCCGACTTAAACCCAAATGACATTGAATCTATTGAAATACTGAAAGATGCCTCTGCTACAGCCATTTATGGTTCAAGAGGTGCAAACGGCGTGGTTTTGATCACCACGAAACGGGGAGAGTCGGGCCAGGCAAAAATTGGTTTCAGCATGTATTCCGGCTTCCAGGAAGTCACGAATACCATTGATATGCATTCATCACAGGAGTTCTTGAGACTTATGGATGATGCAGCAAGACAGGATAATCGCGATCTGGGCACTAACTATCCCGAAAACCATGTCTCAAACACCTGGGGCTTTGACCCGGATGATCCCGATCTGCAAAACACCAACTGGTACGATGAGATCTTTCGTACCTCACCCATTAATAACTACGAGCTGAACGCATCCGGAGGCACCGAAAGCACCCAATACTTTACATCCCTTTCCTATTTTGATCAGGAAGGGGCACAAATCGGTACCGGATTTGAGAGAATCAGCGGACGTATCAACCTGGACACAGAAATTAATAACTGGCTTGATTTTGGAACCAGTCTTACCCTGAATCGCACGATACAGGACCGGGTTATTAACGATAACTCACTTTACGGAGTTGTCATCAACTCTCTTGCAGGGGATCCCCTGATGCCCGTCTTTGAAGAGGATGGCTCCTATGCCGACCCATTCAACTACTTTGGCTGGTGGATGCTGGATAACCCGGTATTGATCGGTGAAGAGTACAAGCGATTTACAAGAACCACACGCGGAATCGGAACCATCTTTGGTGTTGCTAAAATCTCGGACAACCTCTCATTCAGGTCTTCGATGAATATCGACTACACCAGCCTGGAAGATGAAGCCTACACCCCCATCATTTCAAGAGAATCACAAAACGCAAACAGTAACGGATTTGGGACGTTCGGAACCACACAAGACTATACCTGGCTGATTGAAAATTATCTCTCCTACACAAATACGATCAGGGACAAGCACAGTATCAATGGACTGCTTGGAACCTCGTTCCAAAAGTCAAACCGTGACTTCTCTTCTATTGACGCCCAGGGATTTCCAAGTGACCAGTTTCTGAAACTAAGCGTTGCCTCCCAGGTAACCTCTGCATCTACATCCGGAACCTCCTGGGGTCTTGCATCCTACTATTTCCGCGGAAATTATACGTACGATGAACGCTACCTCTTTACGTTTACCGGCCGCCTGGACGGCTCTTCACGATTTGGGGATAACTTCCAGTATGGGTTCTTTCCTTCGGCATCATTCGCATGGAATCTTGCAAATGAAAGCTTTATGGAAAATCAGTCGATCTTCTCGGAGCTTAAACCGCGGGTCAGTTATGGTGTTACCGGAAACCAGGAAGGCATTGGTAACTTTGCATCGCGCGGACTCTTTGGTGTGTCAGACTACAGAAGCACTCCTTCCCTTGTCCCCACACAGCTCAGCAATGCCGATCTCTCCTGGGAGAGCACAAAACAGTTCGATGTCGGAGTAGAAGTAGGCCTTTTTGACAGCAGAGTGAACGTCAGTGCCGATTACTTTATCAAAAATACCGAAGATCTGCTGCTCAACCGCCTGATTCCGGGAATCTCAGGGTTCTCCAGCGTTACCGATAATATTGGAGAAGTTGAAAATAAGGGATTTGAATTCAGCGTCAACGGTGCTGTTGTATCACGGTCTGATTTCTCATGGACTTCCAGCTTTAACATCTCCTTTATTCGCAATACGGTAAAGAAACTGGAGGTTAATAACCAGGTTCTGAACGACTCACATATACTTACTGAAGGGGAGCCCATTGGTACCTTTAACCTGATCGACCAGGAGGGGGTAGATCCGCAGACAGGAAATATGCAATGGGTAGACCTGAACGAAGATGGAGTCATCGATTCCGGCGACAAACGCATCGTCGGTAATGCGGAACCTGACTTTTTCGGAGGCTTTGGAAACACCTTTAACTACAAAGGTTTCGACCTCAACATGCTATTCCAGTTCACGGTTGGAAACGATGTGTTTAACCACAGCCGTGCGTCATACGAAAATTTAGGCTGGAACCGTCTCGACCCAAGCGGTGCCGGTTTTATGCTGCCGGATGGTAACAACCACGCCCTGGCGGATAAAAGATGGATGGAACCGGGAGATGAAACAGATATCCCGCGGGCATCCCTTTCCAACAAAAACTGGAGAGAATACTCCTCAAGATGGCTCGAGGATGGTTCGTACCTCCGCCTGAAAACCCTCACACTGGGATATAATTTCACGCCAGATATCACCCGGCGACTTGGCATGAGCTCGTTGCGGGTATATGCCCAGGGACAAAACCTGCTAACCTTCACGGATTACACAGGACTGGATCCCGAGGTAAACCAAAACGCCAGAAACCCCCTTGTAGCAGGATCCGATTTTGGAACCATGCCGCAAGTGCGGACGATCTCTTTCGGCATCAATCTGGAATTTTAAAAAATGGGAACCATGAAACTATTATTCACAGCTATACTTACTGCCTTTATTTTTACACTGGCATCGTGCGATATTCTGGATACAGAACCAGAAACATCGCTGGACTCAAACACTGCACTAACGAACGGAGCTTCAGCTGAAGCCATCATGTTAGGAGCGTATTCCCGCATGCAAACCGACCCCTACTACGGGATTGAATATACCCTGAACAACGACCTCGCGGCTGACAATGCCCGTTACCAGGGATTTTTCGATTCTCAGCTTGAGGTAGGTTCCGGGAATTTCCCCATCAATAACCTGTGGGTAGAAAGTGCCTGGGTTGATATCTACCGTGTCGTAAATATCGCTAATCAGCTGATTGCGGAGGTTCCTGATATTGAGGATGATGCGTTCTCAAACCGGGACTTCATACTTGGCGAAGCACATGCCGTAAGGGCCCTGGCCTATTTTGATCTGCTTCGGGCTTACGGATATCATTTTGACACCTCATCACCGTTTGGGCTTCCTCTTCTTGCAGACCCTATTCCAAACAATGATTTCAATCAAATCCCGGATCTTACCCGGAGTTCTGTTGCAGATACCTATCAGTTAATTTTCGAGGATCTGAACACAGCTATACCACTTCTGGATGGATTTGAGGATAACACACGAATAAACTACTGGGCTGCGCTGGCCCTGCGTGCGCGGGTTAATCTCTATGCCGGAAATTATGGTGATGCATATGATGACGCTGATGAAGTGATAGAAAATGGAGGATTTGTACTCGAGGAAGACGTAGAAAGCCTGTTCCTGACCACTGACACGACGGATGAATCAATTTTTGATCTTGTATTTACAGACCAGGATCAAAGCGGGTATTTTACATTCACATTTCAGCGGGATGAGTATAATGTTGATCCGTCTCTCACGGAATCATTTGAGGAAGGTGACGCCCGAGCCGAACTGTTCTCAAATAGCAGAAATAGTGATCGTCCACTCAAATGGTCTGATTCGAATAACGCCAATAACCTGAAGGTTTTGCGCCTTGGGGAGATGTACCTGATCAGGTCTGAAGCTGCCGTATTCGACACCAACGATCCTGACGCGGGAACCGACGATCTGAATGAGATACGGAATCGCGCCGGCCTGGATGATATCGGTCCGTTTGCAACCGAAGAGGAGTACGTTGATGCCCTTTTGCAGGAGCGACGAGCCGAACTTCATTATGAAGGGCACCGTTTCTATGACCTTGTACGACTCGACCGGTTAAATGATGTATTGGGAAGGGAAGACTTCAAAAAGGTATTTCCGATCCCAAGAGATGAATTGCAGATATCTGATGTGCTGGAACAAAATCCCGGCTATCCATCAGAATAAGATCGTGCACTGAACTACAACTGCATAATTTTTTTAATAGTTTTAAAACCCCGGTTTTCCCGGGGTTTTTTATTCTGGGCAGTTTGTGAGACAGCCCGCACCCGCCTATATTCGAGGTAATCCTGCCACACAATAACCCGCTATGATAAACCGCCGACTATTTTACTCTGCACTACTGATGTCACTTGGAATTCTTTTTGCAGCCTGTAACGCCACCCCTTCCTCCCCCGAAGACCTCAAAACTGATATTGAAGATCTTATCAATCAGCAGGAGGGAACGTATGCCGTCGTATTTGAAAGCCTCGACAACCCAGCCCTCTCCTTTGCCATCAACCCGGATACCCTGTTCCATGCGGCCAGCACCATGAAAACTCCCGTAATGATTGAGGTTTTTAAACAGGCTGAGGAGGGCCGGTTTTCTATTGAGGATTCCATCCGGATCGAAAACCGGTTTTACAGTATCGTAGACAGCTCAGAGTTCTCTCTTGAGCTGGATCCGGATGCAGATGATCCCTATGAACGGCAAGTAGGAGAAATGGCTACAATTTACGATCTCACACATGCCATGATCACCTACAGCAGCAATATAGCCACAAACCTCATGATTGATCTGGTTGGCGCGGAAAACACGACTCAAACCATGCGTGAACTGGGTGCAGAAAATATTGATGTATTACGGGGTGTCTACGATATGAAAGCCTACGACCGCGGACTCAGCAACCAAACAACTGCCCGCGATCTTGCTATTATTTTAAAAAGTATTGCCAGTGGAAATATAATTAATGAGGAAGCCAGCCGGCAAATGATAGAGATTTTGGAAGACCAGTTTTACAAAGACATAATTGGCGGAAACCTTCCTGGAGAAGCGACCGTTGCAAGTAAATCCGGATTTATTACAGGTGTAAGGCACGATTCGGGAATTGTGACACTACCCGATGGCCAATCCTATGTACTGGTTTACTTGTCTAAAAATGTGCCGGATGAAGAGAGAAGCGTAGAAATCGGCTCCCGAATATCGAGAACCATCTACGACTTTTATACAAATCACACCGGGCAGGCAAACAGCTAAGTGACAGGAACTGCATACGTACCGGGGCTGTTACTACTTTTAAACCAAACCACCTGACTTATGAAACGCACTAATCTTCTTTACCTGATATTTTTTAGTTTGATGATTCTATCCTGCTCTCCCGGAGAGGAGAGAGAGGATACAACATTAGAAACGTATCCGAATGAACATCTTTTACTATCTGCCGAAGACCTGAGTGAGCAACTAATGGATGAAGACCTTTTATTGATTGACGCACGTGACGAAATCGAAGAAGAGGTAATTCCGGAAGCTATCAACTTTCCCGCGGTTTCTTCCCTGGCAGACCCGGATCACTCTGTGGAGTCCTTCCTTGTAGGACCGGACCGCTTTCAGGCATTGATGAGAGAAATTGGATTGAATAACGACAGCCGTGTTGTGATCTATGATGGCGGAAATTCCCTGGCTGCCGCACGGCTTTTTTACGCCCTGGATTATTACGGTTTTTCAAATGCTTCCATATTAAATGGCGGGCTTGAAGGGTGGAAACAAAAAGGTATGGAAGTGGAAGTAGATCCGGTAACAGCAAGCAGCGGTAATTTTGAGGTGAACCTTCAGGAGAATTTGTCCTGTGATTTTGAGTATATCATGGCAGCATCTGAAGATGATAATAAGATCATTTTTGACGCACGGTCTGCCGAGGAATACAGCGGAGAGGATGAGCGTGCAGAGAAGAGCGGGCATATTCCCAACGCAGTTCACCTGGAATGGAATACGGTACTTGAGCCGGAGGGAATTCCATATTTTCAATCCGCGGAAAATATTCAGGAAATTTTTGAGTCGAAAGGGATTACTCCCGACAAAGAGGTGATTCCGCACTGCCACACAAACGTACGCGGTTCGCACGCCTATTTTACTCTTCGGCTGATGGGGTACGATTCTGTACGACCGTACGAAGGCTCCTGGGCTGAATATGGTAACCGTGGTGAATCTGCCGTTGTGCAGTAATCCCGAAATCTGAACCGATCAATTATAATGGATTTTAGCCGGCTTGAACGTGAATGTAAACGCTGGATCCGGAAAGAACTGCAGGAAGATGCGGCACACGATATCGCCCATATTGAACGAGTTGTAAAAAACGCCAAAGCTATTCTTGAAAATGAACCGGCCGACAGGCTTGTAGTGGTTGCCGCTGCCTGGCTGCACGATTGTGTAAACCTGCCAAAAAATGATCCCAATCGGTCACACGCCTCCGCTATGGCTGCAAAAAAGGCGGCTGCCTTTCTGTCCGGCATCAATTTTCCATCCGGCAAAATTCCCCTGGTGGCTCACGCTGTTGAAGCGCACAGTTTTTCAGCAGGGGTATCCGCCCAAACGCCGGAAGCAAAAATTGTGCAGGATGCTGATCGCCTGGATGCACTCGGCGCCATTGGCATCGCCCGCTGTTTTGCAGTTAGCGGCAAACTGGACACGCCGATTTACAGCCCTGATGATCCGTTCTGTAACAACAGGGAACCCGATGACTCGCAGTGGACTCTCGATCACTTCTACACAAAACTGTTTAACCTGCCTGACAGCATGAATACATCCACTGCGAAAACGCTTGCCGAGGCACGTATTACATACATGACCGGCTACATAAAACAACTTGCACGGGAGATTGCGTACACGTAACCGGAGTAAAAAAAGCTCCTTTTAACCTGAGTCGATTTAAAAAATGGTGAAAAATGTCCGAAAAGGGCGTTATTTACGTCAATTTATGGACAATCATGTCATCAAACCACGCCCCGGAGTGGTATCTCCTGTCTTTATTAAGAACTGTAGATCTCGCATCCAGCGAAAAGGGGCCCCGCGGGTAAGTGCAATATGATACCCTTTTGGACTGTTTTTTGTGATGTTTTCCAAGTTATAAGCTGAACCCACGTTTTTAGTGATATATTTTTCTGAAAAATAACGCTTACAAGAGTAGAGGTAACCTATGGATGGCAATGAAATAACCGGGAGACTTTCATACATATGGATGAAGAACAAAAAGAATATTATAAATCCTTGACTGAAGAAATCTTTTCCAAATCACCCGAAGAACGGCAGGCCTATCTGAAGAAATTAAAAAAGATGGACGGGGAGTACTACGAACAGATCGAGCACCTGATTCGATTTGTAACAAGCCGGGAGGATCTACTTGAAGATTATGCCTATCACCGAATAAAGCGGATTCTTGGGGGATTATCAGAAGAAGAGTAAAGCACGGATGAGTCGTGTTTTATCGAAAATTAGCAAAAACAGACAACGCCACAAATATGAAAGCCCGGCAGTATTTTGGTCAAAACCAGGAAATCAGGGGGTTGACGTCTACAATTTGTTTCGTATAAGAAAGGCTTATTGATTGTAAATTAAATTGTATTCTCTGTAACATTTATCAGATCTTACAGGCTACCAAATTTTTAGATGATACGCACGTTTCGGACGCTCGATATCATACAAAATATTTACAACCAACGCAGTTTTCACGTTTACAATGGATAATAAAAAGAAAAGTACTTCTGCCAGTTCTTTAACAGTCTTGTTGATTGTTATATGTACAATAAGTTTTATAAAGCCCCAGAAAGCTGATGCTCAGCAAATGGTTGTAGATGACGCCACCGTGTTGATTGATAAGCAAATGCAGTTTGAAGCCTGGTATGGAACTGAAGAATCTGTTGTGCAGCCCGTACTATCACTTAGCCATCTTTGGGAATTTACGCCCGGAGCCATTTTTGATACGGCAAATGAGGGAGACCTCCAAAACCTATTTGGCGAGCTCAAATATATTCCGACAGATTTAGAGTTTGACGGGTTTTCATATGGCTGGACAGGCGCGCTTGTTTTTGATACAGGCGGTGGTGTTGAGCGCTACTATACCTACATACCTTTCACAAAATACGTACTCAATAAAACCTCTAAATTACATTTGAATATTGGTCTGAAGGGCGCTGACAATGCCACCGGTGATTGGGAAGACAGGTTCACTACCGGATTTCGGGCTGATTTTGATATTACAAATCGTTTTGAAGTACTTTCTGAAGTATTCGCCTACAATTTTGACGACGTGGGATTTCAGGCGGGTCTGCGAGTAAAAATAGTCCCTGACCTCCTTGATCTTGATCTAACCTACGGCCAGGGATTTGAGGACGGCACAGATTATCCCGGATTTAACGTTGGGATAGCATTCCGGCCAAACCGGGTGTGGTAAGCCATCAAGCAGTATACCCGGTGGTTAATTTCACCGCCCTGCAGAGCCACCCGCTTCTGCAACACTGATTACCATTAAAATCAAATCATGCCGCTCCGACAGATTGATATTATCATACCGGGTGAAGACGAGTCCTCTTGCAGAGATCTTCTTGAGGACGAAACTGTAATTCACTTTTGGCAAGACAAATCAGAACAGTCAGGTTTTATACTGAAAGTTCTGGTAGATGCGGTGAATACCGAACAGTTTTTAGACAAAGCTGAAAAGCTATTCAAGGCTAAGGATGGGTTTCGGCTGGTAATGGTTAGCGTAGAAGCAACGTTGCCACGGATAGAAGAAGAGACCTCAGAAGAGCTCGAAGAGAAAGCAAAAGAAGATGACAAAGACCGCGGAGAAAAACAAAACCAGGGAATTCGTGTAAGCAGGGAAGAGCTCTATTCCGATATTTCGGATGCCGTACAATTCAATCGCATCTACATGTCCCTGGTTATTCTATCTACTATTGTAGCTGCTCTTGGAATATTGCGGGATAACACCGCGGTGGTAATCGGTGCGATGGTGATTGCCCCGCTGCTGGGCCCGAATGTCGGCCTGGCTCTATCAACAACACTTGCCGATCTGAAACTGGGTATCGATTCTGCTAAAACTAACATCGCAGGACTGCTGGTAGCATTGGTTATTTCGGTATTGCTTGGAATATTTATGCAGGTAGATTCTGAGCTCTATCATATAGCCAGCCGCACAGAAATACACCTTTCGGATATTGCACTGGCGCTCGCATCTGGGGCTGCCGGTGTGCTGGCATACACGATGGGAATGTCTACAGCCGTGATTGGTGTGATGGTGGCCGTTGCCCTGCTACCGCCCCTTGTAGTTGCAGGATTGTTGATAGGTGCCATGGAGTGGAAACTGGCTTATGTTGCTATTCTTCTGCTTACCACTAACGTAATTTGTGTGAATCTTGCCGGTGTTGCTACATTTATTTTACAGGGGGTGCGCCCGCGCAGATGGTATGAATCTCAAAAAGCAAAAAAGTACAAACGAATTGCTCTCTCTATCTGGATTTTTTTAGTTCTACTGCTCACAGTGGTGATATACCTACTGTAATTCTGAAGCTGTGTTCAATATCAAAATCTTACTTCGCCTACAATTTCAAACCGCGTAAATTCAGTTTGATTAAATACCGTATCGACCTGATTTCTGCTTACATCCACAATCAGCTTCGACCGGTTTGGAAAAACGTAGGACAGGCCGGTTATCCATTGTCGTACAGAAAGCCGATCTAAATCCCGATTATAGAGTTCATCATACCGAAGGGTTGCACTCAAAGATTTTTCAAACGGCTTTAATTCCATGAACGCGCTCCATCCTTCAAGTTTATGAGCTTCAAACGTATCGGGATTTGTAAATCTGCCGGAACTATCGCCCTCTCCGCGAAACCCCTGGATCACCGCATTTACAACAGCTGATTCGTAGGTTAGGGCTGACCCAATCATATTAAAATCAGGACTTTCCGGGATATTCCCTTTACCATACGTGCCAAAAAAGGATGTTTGAAATCCTGGCAACTGATCCGGAAGCGGCCTCAGGCTTGCACTTGCTTCCAGAAGTTTATTGTTGTTAAACTCAAGTTCCGAATACCCGCCTCCGTTATAGATTCCTGCTGCAATACTTCCCCACCTCCCGGGTGTTGTGCTCAGGTTACGCTGTTTTTCCTCCGGTAATTCCGGGCCTAAACCTCCTTCAAATTGTACACCGTAATCTGCAGAAGAGAGAATGTTGTTTTGATCAAGAAACATTGACTTTTGCGAACGATAGTCGTTCACATCCTGCTCAAAATTGATCCACGGGCGGTTTACAACGCCGGCTTCAAAACTGGGTGAGGATATAAAGCCAAAATCATCTGTCCTGTATTTCACAAGCGCATACTTCAGGCGCAGTTCAATGTCACCTATTCCATCTCCCTGCTGATCAATTGTCACATCCTGTGTGAACCGGATCTCCAAACGATCGCTGATGGCTTTACGAAACGTAATGTAGCCGCGCTTTATATTAAAATCATTTTCGTAAGTATCTTCAAAAACATCGTGTTCGTAAGATAGAAAAAAGACACCACTGAACCCGATATCCTCAAGTGACTGAGCATCACTTTTTTCTGAAAAGCCTAAAAAAATCACTGTTGCTAACAGGGCCCGAATAAAACACCGTATCATTTGATCTGATCATTTTCTTTATTATAAGGGTACAAAGAATAGGTGTTTAATCATTGAGAGACAAATACTTTGGATATCTCAGGAGGCTGAGCTGCAGCGGGTTGTCGGCTCAAAAATGGATTTAATTTTATGATGAAGTTGGTATGCGAGCTCCTTTCTGTCGGAGGATTGCACCGGCTCCGGGCCAAATCGAATGTTGCAGATGATTTTTTTGGTTTTTGCAAATTTTAGAATGTGATGAGTGAATGGTTCTCTGGCACCAAAAAAACATACGCTATCAACGGCAGGAAGATCCCCTTCAGCCGTTTCATAATACAGTGTACAGTAGTGTACAGGAACGTTTGCAGTTGCGGGGATTTGAAGCAGCGATGAGTGGAATGGAAGCACTTCTTCTCCGGCTGATGATGTGCCTTCGGGAAAGACAATGAGACCCTGGTGTTCGTTTAACGAATTGTCGAGCAATTCATTTACCCGTTTCACGTCACCACGCCGGCTCCGGTCGATAAATATCACGCCAACCGCACTTACCATAAACCCCAGTACCGGCCAGCTCCTGACTTCTTTTTTTGCAACAAAAGTGCATTTCAGGTGAAGGAAAAGCGGAACAATATCGAGGTAACTCAAGTGGTTAGAGACTAAAAAGAAAGGAGCCTTTGGTGGTTGTCCTTCAGACTTTATATCCACATTAAAAATAAAAGCAACTCCCAACGACCATGTACGCATGAAAAGATTGCGCCATGGTTCATAACGCTGTCTAAATAACCACAGAACACCACGCCCGACAAGGTAAATGCCAAATGTTGTAAGCGTATAAACAGTAAGGGACAGCAGTCTGAAAAAAGCCCTGAAAGAGGATGCCATGGATGAAGTGTGTCTTCTATATTTCTATGATGGTATTTGTTTTCCGATCTGCACCGGCCTACTGCCCTATTTGTGAAAAAATCTAAGAGCAGCAGTGTTCACAAATATATCAAATCTTGCCCTCTTTATTCGACGGGAGTATGCATGAAAAACGTGCAGCGATATTCCCGAAACAGCCGTGGTTAGCTCTCGCTGAAAAACATCCTGCGAACTTTTGGAGAGATCGTATCAACGTTTAACAGAACCATCAGGTGAAGCATGTTTAATTCTTTAATGTATGCAGGAGCACTTACAACTTTACAGCCGATTTCGAGGTAGTTTCGAAGCAGCGGTGATTCATCCAGGGCTGATTTGCCATTTGTGTGGATTTCGGAATAGCGTTTAAGCGCAAACTCTTCACGAACTTCAGCCTGCACATCCCTGTGAATATGGCCTTCAGCCTGTAGCTTATCGTACATAGCATACGCAGCAGCGCGGTTTTTTTCCTCAATACCAAGCGTACCAAATAGATATTTCTTATTGAAGTGTGTTAAATATCCTGCAAATCCTTTCCAGAGCAAAAAGAGCACGCGTCCGTTACGGTGTTTGGCATCAATACATGCACGGCCAACTTCAAAGCCAAGAGTTAGCACTTCGTCAGGCAGTGAATCGAGGCGATAATATTTTTCAGAATAGAACCCGGCACCTTTGCTTGCCAATTCGTTGGTTTGCAGCCTGTAGGTGCCAATGATAGATTGGTCACTATTCTTCTTTACAATCAGGTGGTGGCATTGATCGTCGTACGCGTCACGATCAATTGAATCGTTTTCACTGAATTTCCGGTCCAGTTCTTTATAGAAGACCTCGTAACGCAGTTTAAGTGCCTGCTGAATTTCTTCTTCAGATTTTGCGATTTCTATAGAGTAGGTCCGGTCAGAAATGTCCGGTAATATTCGAGCTTCTGCAATCAAATGATCCTTCCGTTTGGTGCCTTGGTTAACATCAAAAAATAATGATGAATGTAAATAAACAAACAGACTTTTTATAAAAAGACAACCCGTAACTATAAAAAAGATTTCTCAGTTCCGAATTCTTTCAAAAAAAACTTCCGGGTTAAATAATCGTTCAAGGAAAATATAATCAATTTGTGTAAGGTTTTTTTAGTTTATCAGCACTATTAAAGAGCACTATTTCCAGCTCCTTTTATGTCTGATTTTTCAAACTGCAGGGTAAACATCCGGGGGGAGCTTTGAGCATCATAAGAATAGCTGGCTTTAAGCTGTGTAGACAAAACATCGATTAGCTGAAACCCTGCTTCCGTATTGTCTTCACTTTCAATAATGTGATGAATTGAGTTCCCTGAATGCGCCAAATTCAGTTGAATTTGACCGGATGAATTCTCTTCCAGCACCAGGTAAATGTATGCATCTTCACCCTGTTTAAACCCATACTTTAATAGATAGACAACAATTTCGTTCACGATAAGCGAACATGGAATGGATTGATTGATACTCAGTTCAATCGGTTCACAAATGAACGTGGTATCTACTTTCGTAGCAGAATTCATGCTGCTGAGCGAACCGGAGACCACCTTCTGAATATTTTCAGCAAAGTTCAGCCTGGAGAAACTGTCGGACCGATAGAGATATTCATGAACGGTTGCCATACTTGAGATACGGGCAACATTAACCAGGAGTTTATTTTGCACCGCTTTATCCTGCTCCATAATTGCCTGCATCTGTATCAGGCTCGATACCACCGCCATATTGTTTTTTACGCGGTGATGGATTTCGGCGAGAAGTGCCGTTCGATCTTCATGAAGGCGGGCGTTGGTGAGAGCATTTGCCGCCTGGCTGGCAAGCGCATTAAACAGCGGTACTTCAGCTTCATTGTAAGAATCTCCGTCCAGCTTATTAATAGCCTGCAGTACACCAATCACGTTTTTTGACTGGTTAAGAAGGGGGGCACACAAAATATTCCGCGTTTGAAAAATGTCCGGGTTGAAATCACCTCTGAAACGGTTATCAGAACCTACATTATTCACAATTTGTGTTTCGGCATTTTGGGCCACCCAACCCGCTATTCCTTCTCCCATCGGAAATCGTTTTCCCGATATTTCATCACCTGCCGGACCGGTCGGAATACTTAGTATCAGCTCATTTGTAACATCATCAATCAGGAAAACAGAACATGCCTCACTATCGGTAATAATTTTAGCAGCATTAATAATTCTGAGCAGAACCTTGTTCAGATCCAGGTCCGAATTAATCTGGCCAATCAAATCCAGGAGCAGATCGAGCTTTTCTTTGTGATAAGAGTCTTGCAGGTAATTATTCATGAAGTCGGAAGGCCGTTAGGCAGGTTAGCAGACGTACATACCATTATCTTTATGTATAGAGTCTATGTAGAATTTCTGCATATAGTATGTGTGTTATCGGCTAAATCTGAAGAAATTTAACTCCCGGAGGTATTCTTTATACCTTTTACCCAACTTCAGACCGACAACCATTTTATTAGGTTTTCGGATTCGCTGATTTTAAAATTAACTTCCGTAGTATAAAATTTACTTCTTGTTTCCATCTGAGGTAAAAATCAGTGCAGGATCACGCTCAATATTAACTGCTTTGCGTAAAATTCACTACTTACTAATAGCTAAAAGTCTAACTCAGGTAATTATAAAAACATCGTAAGAAATTTAGATAAGTTTGCCACGGCACCGCAGTCCCACAACAACAGAAGCCGGGTGATTTCTGGCCTCTGTAACCGTACCATTCGTTAATCGCATAAACCTTCAATCCATATATCATTCAGTTATGAAAACCAGAACACTTGGAAAAACCGGTTTTGAAATCTCCGAAATATCTCTTGGAACATGGCAGCTTGGCGGAAAATGGGGAACCCCGTTTGATAATGACATTGCCGCAGAAACACTGGATAAAGCCATTGACGGTGGAGTCAATTTTATTGATACCGCTGATGTATACAAAGGCACGGAGAGTGAAATTGCTGTTGGCAAAGCAATAAAAAGAGCGGATAAGCGCATTTATGTGGCTACCAAATGCGGTCGGCAAATTAATCCCCATACCAATGAAAATTATACACCGGAAGTGCTGCGCGGCTATGTAGAGGATTCACTGAAACGGCTGGACGTGGATGCAATTGACCTGATACAGCTCCACTGTCCACCTACGCAGGTTTATTATCGTCCTGAAATTTTCGGTGAATTTGACAAACTGAAAGATGAAGGAAAGATTCTGAATCTCGGCGTAAGCATCGAAAAAGTGGAGGAGGGCATCAAAGCACTTGAGTACGACAATGTTACCTCCATCCAGGTGATCTATAATATGTTTCGGCAACGGCCTCACGAAAAACTGTTTCCCCTGGCCAAAAAGAAAAATGTTGGGATCATTGTGCGCGTGCCTCTCGCCAGCGGGTTGCTAACCGGAAAGTTCACCAAGGAATCCTCATTTGGGAAAAAAGATCACCGGAATTTTAACCGGGAAGGTGAACATTTTGATGTGGGCGAAACCTTTTCGGGCATTCCGTATGAAAAAGGTGTTGAGGCTGTAGAACGTTTGAAAGATGAATTGCAGGGCGATCAGAACCTTGTGCACCTTGCCCTGCGATGGGTGCTGATGCGCGATGAAGTCAGCTGTGTAATTCCCGGCGCTTCATCGGTAAAACATGTAGAGTCGAACCTTGCAGCCTCTGAAAAATCTCCGGTTTCAAAAAAAGTAATGGATTTGGTGGATCAGATTTATATAGAAGAGATAAAGCCGCTGGTTCATCAGCGTTGGTAAGTAATCTATACTTTTTTACTCGCTTAGGGCCGGAAATCTTTAGAAACATATCTCCGTTTACCTTTCGGAACCAGGCTTATATCTCCCAAAACCGGGTTAAACAGTACATTGTTGATGTGTTCCCTGTCATTTAAAATCACTGTTTATGATTCAATTCATACCGGAACCCGCTTTGATCATTCTGCTTCTGCTGCTAAGTGGTTGTGGACTCAATTCTAAACAGGAAACAACCACGGTGCTGCAAGATGCATATGATGGCACATTTTATATCGGCACTGCTGTAAATGAAGCTATTGTTTCCGGAAGTGATAAAGGTGCACAACAAATCAGCGTTGATCATTTTAACTCCATTACAGCAGAAAACGTCCTTAAGGCCGGGCCGCTATTACCGGAAAAAGCTACCTATGATTTTTCAGCAGCTGATGAATTTGTGGAGTTCGGCGAGCTGCACGAGCTCTTCATTATTGGGCATACCCTGGTTTGGCACAATCAAACTCCCGATTGGTTTTTTACTTCTGAGGATGGAGAAACTCCCAATACTCCGGAAGCTCAGATCGAGCAGATGCGCAGCCACATAGAAACTGTGGCCGGGCGCTATGCCGGAAGGATTGACGCGTGGGATGTTGTCAACGAGGTAATTGCCGAAGATGGATCTTACCGCCCAACAACCTGGGTGAACAGTGTTGGCGATGGCGATGAGCTGGTAAAACATGCGTTTCGTTTCGCCGCCGAATATGCACCCGAATCGGAACTGTACTACAACGATTTTAACGCATGGAGGCCCGAAAAACGAGATGGGATTATGCGAATGGTCAGGATGCTACAGGATGAAAATATCCGAATTGACGGTGTGGGGATCCAGGGACACTGGGGGCTACACTACCCGAAAAATGAATATATTGAAGCCGCAATCGACTCTTTCTCTACTCTTGGGGTGAAAGTGATGATATCGGAACTCGATATCGATGTACTGCCTCTCACGCGCGAAGGGCAAATTATCGGGTCGGCTTTTTCGCACCCGCAGTTCCAGCTCGAGGAGTTTAAAGAGTACCTCGATCCTTATGCCGACGGCCTGCCTGATGAAATACAAAAACTGCAAACCGACCGGTTTGAAGAGATTTTCCGCATTTTTTATAACAATCGCGATAAAATTGACCGGGTAACTCTTTGGGGCGTCCATGACGACATGTCCTGGAAGAATGATTACAACGTGCCGAACCGAACAAATTACCCGCTTCTTTTTGACAGGGATTACAAACCAAAACCGGCCGTGGATGCAATACTTTCAATTCCGGAGTAGCGGCCACTTAATCTACAACAGTTATTTACTGTAACAATATGAAATACCTCGTACCGCTGATACCTATCCTATTGTCTTCTTTTGTTGTGGGTGTGTACCTGCAGCATTCTGCCGAAGGAATTTCACCTACCGGCGAACGGGAAGTGCAGTTGTCGTTTACCTCGAAAGCACCGGGGGATCGGGACAAGCGCGTTCTTTTCATCATTGCGGCCAATGCAGGAAATGTTGATAACTCTTTCTTTGACGACTGGATCTAGTTAAGGGAAATCAGGTCCACCATCCGTTAATCCTTAACAGTCTGTTAATAGTGCATTGGTTAGTATAGAAACGTTCATTTCTGTTGATGCATAAATACGGTTGACGTTTTTAGTTAACATGTAACATTTTGAGGCTGCTTTTGCCATTTTTTTTAAATCAAACTCAGGTTAAAAGCAACGTATCCGCAATGTTGTTTTGCATTGCTTTGCACCAGGCGCAACCCTTTTCAGAAAACAGCTCGCTTTCGGCATATATTGGCCTGATGGGTTTAAGGGCCCTTTAGCGTGCAAAAGAACGGCATTGCAACGTAATTCATGATAGAATTCTATCGGATGATTCTGCCTGAATTGGGATTTGCTGATGAAAAATCCTCAATAAAGCTATCTACAATATTGGAAGCCGCTTCTGCAATTACAGCTACCTGGTCGTAGGAAACCAAACCAACCATAGCATCTTCCCAGGTACTTGCCGTGGTTTCCAAATCCCGGTTGAGTGAGAGTTTTACGGGCTGGTAGAGCCGCAGACGAATTGAAAAGGGTATGAGGCCGTTTTCCATCTCCATGGCGTTGATATGAAGGTGAAGAAACGGGATATCTGCAGATGACCGCACTTCTTCGTCGTCTACAAAGCGGATATCTGCTTCAACAATCTGCTTTACCGCCTCATCCCGAATCACCGACGGTGTAAGGTTTTGATTGTCCGCGATGGTTCGGCTGCCTTCAATATTGGCCGTAAACCCAACCTCCTGGAGCCCTTCCAGGGAGATATGCGCACGGTCAATTTCATTTTGGGCCTGTATTGCAAGCGGAACCATTGCGATAAAAACCAGGGAAAGAAACAGTAAGCGGAATGACATAACTGGATATTATTACTTTTTAGTGATCTAAACGGTTGTACTGATTATACATAACGCCTTGCCCTTGCTGTTATTGACTACAGACCTTAAGGCCTGTGCTTCAATACTGCGATAGCAAGTGCCCCCCAACCCAAAATAAATGCCGCCCCACCGATGGGTGTGATGGCTCCGAGCCAGCCTGTATCAGTGAGTGTGAGCAGGTAGAGGCTGCCGGAAAAAATTACAATTCCTGTAAACATAAATGCTGCACTCATCCGAAACCATTTTGTTGAGCCAAACTGCCGCGCAAACACCCCCACAAAAAGAAGTCCCAGTGCATGGTAGAAGTGATACTCAACCGCCGTCTTGTACACATCAAATCGCTCCGGAGTGAGCATATCCTGAACGATATGTGCGCCAAAGGCACCGAATGCTACGGCAAGGGCCATCAGCACCGCACCCACAATAATAATTGCACGACTTCTCATAATTTTGCACCAGACTGCTTCATGTCATACGAGAAACTATCCTTCAAACCCGATCTTTTTGTGCGTTCCATCACAAAATGGTTTCGTCGCAGACCCACCGCATCGGCACAGGGCAATCTCTTTATCGGATGTTTGCGGATCAAACGTTTCCGATTCCATTGTATAAGTTCCTTCCAAAATAGCAGGACCGTTTTTCATCAGTTTTATGATCAGTTTATCGTTTTTATCGGACGATGCTTCGGGCATTTTAGACCGGTCAGCCATGGCGTCTGCCGTAAAATCTATAGACTGATGTGAATTGTCACAAGCAGGTTTATTGCCTGATGCCCCGCACCTGCAAAATGCAAATCGGGTATCTTCAAGCAGTGTATTGCCTTGCTGGTCGCGTACTTCGAGATCTCCATATAAATACACCGGCCCGTTTTCAGCGAGAGATATCCTGTTATGAGATGGAGCTTCTTCAACTCTGCCCGACTGGGTCATCTCATATTTAAGCGCACCGGTTGGGCACGTTTCAATAACGTCTGCAATGGCTGTGCCGGAGGCTTTATGTGCATCAATCCAAGGTTGGCGTTCCGGATTAAAGACTTCAGGCAGGCCTTCTACACATTTGGCTGCGTGAATACAGCGTTTGATGTCGTATTGAACGGTAATTTCTTCGCCGTTGTAGGTCAGGATTTTCTCTTTCAATGGCATATTTTCAAAAAATTTATTGGGGTTGATTTCTGCGATATCTCCAGTGGATAGTACTAAATTTTAGACACAAAAAAAGCCGCGCACAAATGTGACCGCGGCTTTTCAACCTATCCAATATACTTTAACCGCCCTTAATTACATACTTTCGGTTGTAAGCTCCAGGTTGAGTTCAATATTTACTTCGTCACCAACAACAGCGGTGGCAGCCCAGTCTCCAACGCCTACACCAAAGTCAGTTCTGTTAATTTGTAGTTCTGATGTGATTCCTGCTACCTGGGTGTTATCCTGCATCGGGTGATCCATGATTCCCTGGAGTGTAAAAGGAAGCTCAACCTCGCTTGTTACGTCTCGAATGGTCAACTCGCCGATAGCCACAAATTCATTATCTCCGCGACTTTCAATAGAGTTACTAACAAAACGCATATTAGGCCACTGCTCAACATTAAAAAAGTCTTCTGACTGAAGATGACCGTCCCGTCGATCATTTTTAGTATTTACGCTGCTTATGGGAATCGTTACATCAATCATGCTTCCTTCCAGATCTTCCGGATTGAACATAACATTTGCATCATAATCATCAAACGTTCCGTTTACCGGAGTAAAAAAGTGTTTGATGGAAAAATTGATTGCGCTGTGTGCCCGATCGATTTCCCACTCTGTTGAGCGCGCGTCTTCGCCGTCTGTTGAGCCGATTAGCGCCGTGCTTACTACAGCGAAAAGCATTACGAACATTGTTGTAATTGTTTTGCGTATCATAAACGTATAATTTTTGTTTGTTTGTTTTAAAAAATGTGTTCCTTCTCAACAATAGAAGATAACCATTCGTTTCGTTAAACATTAAACTAAATTGTGCCGTTTTTATCACAAAACAATTCAGTCGTAAATCGCCACTCTCTCTTTGCATCATCACCGGCGTAATCAACTCCAATTCTGCACGAGCTTTCAATTTCTGTTTCGGGTATGTGTATGGAACGATCTTCAATCCACACCGGTGGCTTCTGAAGCGTGCACCCGCTTAATGTTCGATTCAGTCTCAGTGCCTGGGATAGTTTACCGGGACCATCGGCAAGAATTTTCTCATTTTTTTTATCCCGCCGATGCTTCATGTGTTCTATACCATCCAGCGGTTCAATGGCGCGAATCAGAACCGCATCTGCCAACCCTTCCCGGTTTGTTACTACGTTGAAAAGATGGTGGATTCCGTAACAGAGATAAATATAGCTTCTGCCGGGTGCTCCATACATCACTTCGGTTCGGGGCGTTCGCGTGCCGTTACTGGCGTGGCAGGCTTTATCATTGCGGCCGCAGTAGGCTTCTGTTTCGATAATGATTCCGGAGGTTAATATACCATCAAACCGGGTGCACAACACTTTTCCTAGCAGGTCGCGGCTAACCTGTACCACATCGTTTCTGCCGTAGAATACCGGTTGCAGAATTGTCCCTTTGCCTTTCATGATATTGCCGTGTACGGGTTTTCTTCAATAGATGGACGATCTTCTTCAAATACGTCCTGGTAGGCGCGTGCGAGAATTGCAGTCAGGACAAATAATGCGGCCGAGTAGAATACCCATATGCCGATAATAATTGGGATGGTATAGCCCTGGTAGTAGTATCGATAAGCGGTGAAGGCATAATCAAGGTAGACCCCAACTCCATATTTTGCCCCCTCAAACAGTAGTGTGTATGTTACTGCTGCATAAAAAGATATGTTTGAGGGGATGCGTTTCTCGCTGATATACCGAAAGATGACATAAAACAGCAGCGGTGTAAAAATTATCGGCACAAGCCGGGTGAGAACATCACTGATCCAGCCGAGCTCAATAACCGTATCGGTAAACGGAATGATAATTGTGCTGACAGGGTAGAGTGATATAAGCGAGATGGCAATAGTAAAAAACAGGAAAACGCCTCCAACCACGCCAAATGTGAAAAAGTTGTACACCAACTCCATCACCGGGTGGCGGCGATCATCAATATCATACACTTCAAACAGCACATGTTTGAGTGAATGGAGCAAACCCTGAGAAAAAATAGTAAGGATGATAATACCTACAATTCCAAAAATGCGCCTTGCCTCCACAAGCGGTAATATTAGTGCTTCAAGTGTAACCACGCCTTCAAAAAGCTCATCACCCCGCGTTTCGAACGTAAACGAAGGAAACAGTTCACGAGCGTAGCGCATCACTTCATCGAAAGCTGCATCTACCGATAGGACGTACCCGAGAATAGATATGAGAATCAGCGTAAACGGAATGGCACACAAAAACAGGTTAAACGTTATTGCAGAAGCATTAAAAAACACGTTCTTCTGAAGGGCAAGCCGTCCAACCAGTACCAGATAGTCTTTACATTTTTTCCAGCACAGTTTCTGCATACCTTAAAAATACGGGATTAACGCTATTTATAGAAATAGAAGGAGAGATGTGTTCATTCAACATGCAGACGTACATATACAGCCACATTTTACATCAATATTTACGTTGATCTCACAATAGGAACTTCTGTTCAAAAATGCTCTCACGTTCACCAAAATTAGTTAGTAAACGATGAACAACTATCTTTAACCCACTCTTTTTTCGGATGGTTTGATACTGAATATATAAAATGGATTTCGAATCAAGCTAAGGTTAGATGATATTTATACAACCTCAGTTTGGCCTTATTGATTCTTTAAAACCGGTTTCTGAAATCAACTGTTTCACGCCTCACGGTTCTACAATACTCCCAATTTTTCAATACCTTTCACAGACGGCAGAATGCTCGATTGGAAGCTGCTTAACACAAATAGATTATGGCCAAAAAGAAGAAACATACGCCGCTGATGCGGCAGTATTTTGATGTAAAAGAGAAGCATCCCGGAACGATACTGCTATTTCGTGTGGGTGATTTTTACGAGACGTTTTCCGATGATGCCGTGCTGATCAGCAAAGAGCTGGGCATCACACTCACCAAGCGGAATAACGGTGGTGACCAGACCCCGCTGGCCGGGTTTCCCTATCACGCACTGGATACCTACCTCCCCAAACTCGTGAAACGCGGCTACCGGGTGGCGATCTGCGAACAGACCGAAAATCCCGATGAGGCAAAAGATGCCGGCCGCAAAATTGTGAACCGGGAAGTGACCGAGATCACGACGCCGGGTGTAACCATGTCGGAGAAACTGCTGGAGCACAAGCGTAACAACTACATTGCTTCAGTCTACCGCGCAGGCGGCACAGTAGGGGTGGCTTTTTCGGATATATCAACCGGCGAATTTGCCCTCAGCCAGGTAACCGGTGAACATCTCGACAGCCTTCTGCAATCTCTGCAACCGGCGGAGGTTTTGGTAAAGAAGGGGTTGAAAAACAATCTGCCCGACCCGCTTTCACATTACAACATTACGTTTATTGATGACTGGGTGTATGAAGGCGATTACGGCTATAACCAGCTCACCGATCATTTTAACACCCACTCGCTGAAGGGGTTCGGCGTGGAGGATCTGGAGGTGGCCCATGTGGCGGCCGGTTCCCTGCTGCACTATATGCAGGAGACACAAAAATCATCCCTTGGCCATTTAAAGCGCCTCTATGCCTATGAAAATGCGGATTATATGTCGCTGGACGGATCCACCAAACGGAACCTGGAACTGACCTCAAGCATGCAGGAGGGCGGTTCGGAAGGCACGCTGGTGTCGATCCTGGATGATACCTGCACAGCGATGGGCGGCCGGCTGCTTCGCAAATGGATTATGCGGCCGCTGAAACAGGTGAAACCGATCAACCAGCGGCTGGATGCAGTTCAGCTTCTGTACAGCGAACAAAACCGGCGGGATGATCTCCGGGAGGAGCTGAAGGAGATTGGCGACCTGGAACGGATGATCAGCCGGATCAGTGTGGGCCGTACCAACGCCCGCGACCTGAAACAGCTTCAGCTTTCGCTGGCCCAGATTCCCCGTGTGAAAATGCAGCTTGCACAGACCGACAACAAGCTGATCGACTCCATCAACGACCGGCTGAAACTGATGGTGGACCTGCAGGACCGCATTGAAAAGGCGATCAGGGAGGACCCTCCGGCCAGTATCCGCGACGGGGGCATTTTTAACGACGGGTTTGATGAGAATCTGGATGAGCTTCGTGAAATTGCCCGGAACGGGAAAGAGTATATCGCCCGGATAAAAGACAAGCTATCTAAAGAGGCGGGCATCCCTTCGCTCAAAATTGGTTACAACAAAGTGTTTGGCTACTACATTGAGGTGACCAACACTCACAAGGACAAAGTACCGGAGCATTTTATCCGCAAGCAGACGCTCGTCAACTCCGAGCGGTACATTACACCCGAATTGAAGGAGGTGGAGGAGAAGGTTCTTTCCGCCGAAGACCGCAGCAAAACACTGGAAGGCGAACTATTTGAGGAGTTGAGGCTTTATGTAGCCGAGTTTGCAGAAGAGATTCAACAAATTGCTGCAGCGCTCGCTGAACTGGATTGCCTGCAAAGTTTTGCCGAAGTGTCCTTCCGCAACAACTACACACGGCCCGAAGTGAACTCCGAGGATGTGATAGATGCGAAAAAAACACGCCACCCGGTAGTGGAAAAAACGCTGGGCGCCGGTGAACCCTTTATCCCGAATGATATCTACCTCGACAACACCGAGCACCAGATCCTGATGATTACCGGTCCGAATATGGCAGGAAAGAGTGTGATTCTGCGCCAGGTAGGACTACTTGCGCTGATGGCCCAGATCGGCTGTTTTGTGGCGGCCGGGGAAGCCAACATCGGTATGGTTGATAAAATTTTTACCCGGGTAGGTGCGTCCGACAACCTGGCCGCCGGCGAAAGTACGTTTTTGGTGGAGATGAACGAAGCCGCCAATATTCTGAATAATGCCACACCCAAATCTCTGATCCTGCTGGATGAAGTGGGGCGCGGCACCAGCACGTTCGACGGACTCAGCATCGCCTGGTCACTTTCGGAATATCTCCACAACAAACCGGAAGTGGCCGCCAAAACGCTTTTTGCCACCCACTACCACGAGCTGAATGAGCTGGAGAGCCGCTATGAGCGGATCAAAAATTACAGTGTGCAGGTGAAGGAGCACGAAGGGAAAGTGATCTTCCTGCGCAAGCTGGTGCGGGGTGGTGCCGATCACAGCTACGGTATCCAGGTGGCCAACATGGCTGGCTTGCCCCCGGTGGTTATTGAACGCGCCAAAGAAATTTTATCGAACCTGGAGAGCCACTCGCTTGATGTGAGCCACGAGAGCAACGGCAAAGAGAACGGTGCTGTAAAACAGACGGCCACCAAAAAGAAAGCAGCAAAACAGGCTACTCAAAACCTGAACAAACAGGAACAGATGCCGCAAATGACGCTTTTCGGCTCGCAGATGGATCCAAATGTAGAAACCCTGCTTAACAAGCTCGACGCCAGCGACCCTGAGCGAATGACCCCAATTGAGGCGCTGCTGCTGCTGAGTGAGTTGAAGAGACTTGGGAAGAAATAGGAGATGTAAAAAAGGGTTAGATCAAATTATATCGAAGATACAGAAATTATGATATTGACTCGGGTTTCTTTGTCGTTATTTGCCCGTTTGGAAGCTGGTAGTAAATCTTGCCATTTTTTGAGTAAACATTTGGCAATCCCAACTTCCGATTTTCTTCCTGTGCTTTACGCACACCACGATTCCCCAAACGTGTAATTTCAGCAGAAAAATCTGTTTTATTTTGATTTTTATTACTGCTCATATTTCTTAACTATTTTTTTAAAGGTGGCAAAGAGAGTTTCATTAAGTACGTAGAAATCATTGTTATTATTTCGCAGTACTTCAAGGAATGTATCATCGGAGTTATAATATAGACTCCAATGATCAGACAAAAAACGATAGTGTTGCCAGAAATTAACGATACTCCGACCAAATCTTCTATAAATATCTTCTTCGGGGATATCATGCCCTCCTTTTTTTACTCTCACTTTAATTCGTTCAGCGCAAATCTGCGGATTTGTAAGAAATACAAATATGATTGAGATAGAATAAGAGCCCTCCAAAATTACTTTGTTTATAAGTGATCTAACTGATTTTCCAGATAGAGTTGATTCAATCAAAATATTCTCATGAGAATGAAATGCCTGCTCAAATTGCCTGTAAAATTCTTTTCCAGCTTTTATCTTGACAGATTCAGGTTCTGAAGGTGACATATTTTGAGCTATCTCATCTGCACTAATGTATCTAAAATTATGGTCGAGCAGAATTTCATTAGCCAATGTAGTTTTACCGGCACCATTAGGGCCGCCTACTATCACTAAATTATTTTCACGATTTGATTGAATCATCTATTTAACATAATCATTTCGATGGAGTATTTGGAGCATATTATCATAGGGAAGATACAACCCAGCAACCTTCAAGCTTGCGATCCGCCGGCTGGCGGAGAGTTCCCGGAAGAGTTGCGGATAGGTGGCTGGCAAATAGTTTTTCGCCTACTTTTTTTTGATATAATAAATTTTTCCACTCCCCGATTTTAAAATTCAGCTCACAAATATCTGAAGTCCAAATTCTTCAACTTGTAATTATACCACTGTCTATTTCACGGTTTCATCTTGTATCAATCTATCGACTGCATCCACCAAAACCACACACTTCGGATAGGATCCTGAAAAAGGTAGCAATATATGTTTCTATATTTTGTCATAATTAACAATTACAGAGCTTTGCATTACTGCCCGTCTGCACGCTGCTTGTGCGGGCTGACGGGTTAGGGACACCCATCAGCCGGCCCCGATGGGATGCCGATGGCGCAAAACCCCCAAAGGGGCAGGCAGCCGACAGATGGGTATTTCAAAGTCCTCAATTAATAGAAAACAGTTTCCGGGATTTGACAGCCGCAGACTGGTGGAGTGGCAAGAGAAAGGATACATTAAAAAATTACGAAACCGATATTACTATTTTTCTGATCAGGATGAGAGCGGTACTTTTCTGCTCTAT
Source organism: Balneolaceae bacterium (assembly GCA_041686215.1). Taxonomy (GTDB): domain Bacteria; phylum Bacteroidota; class Rhodothermia; order Balneolales; family Balneolaceae; genus SW132. Next base: position 54,368 of record JAWLEH010000009.1, read on the forward strand.
ACAGCCAACCAACTATACCATCCAACCTATGTATCCCTTGAGTCTGTATTGTCTGTTTACAACATTATTCCGGAGGGCGTGTTTCAGATCACATCTTGCACCACCCGTAAAACGAGTTCATTTAACACACCTGCAGGTAGTTTTTCTTACCGGCATCTAAAGCCGTCACTTTTTTTTGGGTATCAGCTACAGTCATGGGGTCATCATCGCTTTGCCATTGCCGAACCTGAAAAGGCATTAATCGACTATCTTTATCTTCATCCTGCGGTAAAAAAGCCGGATGATATAGAATCACTTCGCTGGAATGATGCTGAAATTAGAGATCAGGTTTCAATGGATAAACTTACTACCTATGAAAATTACGTTGGTTCATCTGCACTGAGCCATTTATACTGAATCGATTTGATGTGTTTACAACTATTTTAACTACGCCGCTGCCTCTTTTGATGGCACAAAAAATCTACGCTATCATAAACCGGAATCGAAATTAAGGCAGAGATTTTTACGATTTGGTGTTTTTGATGGGCAGAGAGATCAAACCGGACTTCGGGTATCTGCTGGCAAAGATATATATATCCGATCCTGAAAATTTAAGGAAAACCGTTTTAAAAAAATGCCGGCAACTCAACATGGAAGCCATGGCAAAAGATGTGGAATCATTCCTCTTTGATGCATCTGACGTGAAAAAAGTGGTACAGTTTGAAGAGACCGTAAAGCAATATACGTTTTAATAATATGACGTAACCCCACCGTAGAAACCCATCTCAACAAACTCGACGCCAATGACCCCGATTGAGGCGCTGTTGCTGCACAGGTGTCCAAACCTTGCCATATCAAATATGAGTCGACATTCTATTAATTAAAAGAATCTACAAGAAATTTTACGGGTGTGATTCTCCGCTAAAGTTTCCCGCACAAACCAATGGGTTTTTTCCAGTATAGCTTGAAGGTTTCCCTTTTCAATGGTATCGTTCACATTCATTAAACGACCGGAGCATTCACATCCATTTAACTCAACAATTACTGCCATGACCTACGATCGCAAAACGTTTCTGAAACTATCCGGGCTTCTTGCCGGCGGCGCCGCAATGGGAACCCTTCCTTTCCTGAAAGGATGCAGCAGCACCGGTTCTTCTACTCAAAACGCATTTGGCCTGCAGCTTTATACCCTGCGGGATGTTATTGCGGATGACCCGGAAGGTACGTTGCGACAGGTAGCAGAATTTGGCTACACACAAATTGAAAGTTACGAAGGTCCCATGGGCATGTGGTGGGATATGGGAAATTCGGGATTTAAAGAGCTGCTGGATGAGCTGGGTATGACCGCATTATCCTCTCATGCCAACGTATTTGAGGAATTCGAGCGAAAAGCCAACGAAGCGGCCGAAATCGGTTTGAAATATATTGTATGCCCCTGGATTGGCCCGCAGGATTCGCTCGATGATTATCGCGAGATAGCCGAACAGTTTAATGAAATGGGTGAAATCGCCACTGACCTTGGGCTTCGTTTTGCTTACCACAACCACGCCTACAGCTTTGAAGAGCAGGAGGGAGAGATCCCGCATGACGTGCTGATGGAAAACACGGATCCTGATCTTGTAGAGTATCAAATGGACATCTACTGGGTGGTTGCTGCCGGCCACGATCCTATTGAATGGATGGAACGTTATCCCGGACGGTTTACAAGCGGACACGTGAAAGATATCACCAGCGGCAGCGATCCCGAATCAACCGTTCTGGGAACAGGCACCATCGGCTGGCAAACACTTCTGCCGGAAGCATCAAATCTCGGAATGGAAGATTACATCGTGGAACAGGAAGCGTATGCAGGCACTACTCCGATTGATGCCATTCGGGATAACGCTGAGTTTATGCGAAGCCTGAATCTCTGAGCTTCGTAAGGTTCAATATTTTTTACGATTGACGTATCTAAAAAACCCATTTTCCCTTCATAAAAATGGGTTTTTTTTAATCTTCTTTCCAAGAGCGCTCAGATACAATGCATTCACCCGGTATCCACAAACTTGCCGGGGAATCAGTGATAGTAACTTTTGCATTCGCCATCTTTACGGGCGAATCACAATTTTCCCTTTTGTGTGCAGGGTTTGTATCTGTTTGAGCGCGCTGCCAGTTTTTTCGAGTGGATATGTGTTGCTTACATGCACACTTAGTTTCCCGTTGTCCACCAGTTTCCGCAGTTCGTCAAGTTGAGTGGAGTTTGGTTCTACAAACACATACTGGTGATCGATGGATTCATCCAGGTCTTCCCCAGTATTCAAAATTGATACCAGTTTACCGTCTTTTTTCAACGCTTTCAGGCTCTGTTGCAGTGTTTTGCCATTGGTACAATCAAAAATCAAATCCACCCCATCCGGATGGGTATTCAGTACCGCATTACCCACATCCGCATCCCGGTAGTCTGCCGTTTCATCTGCTCCGAGCTCTTTCATGTAGGCATGATTTTTTTCGCTCGCCACACCGATAACCTTTGCTCCGGCAGCTTTAGCCAGCTGTATAGCAATGCTTCCTACGCCCCCTGAACCGCCAAGGATCAACACCGTTTCTCCTTTTTCCAAATTTCCCGCTTCATGCAACGATTGCCAGGCCGTGAGTCCCACCAGCGGAATACCGGCGGCCCCATCAAAAGAGATCGATTCCGGCTTTTTGGCCAGGTAACTTTCAGGTATTACAACGTACTCTGCAAAGGTCCCCCATTTCACCAAAGGTCGGCGTGCATAGGCATACACTTCATCCCCTGTTTTAAATCGGCGTGCGCTGTAGCCGGTCTGCTCCACAACGCCGGCAAGGTCCCACCCTGGAATGATCGGAAAATCATGTTCCATAAAACCATCAAGATGACCATGAATAATGGCTGCGTCCACCGGATTTACTCCCGCTCCTTTCACCTTAACAAGAACTTCGCCTTCCCCAATGTCGGGGAGGTCTACAACATTTACTGTTGCTTCTTCAGGGTTGGTAAATTCATCAAACACTACGGCTTTACATTGAACTGACATACTTTTAAACACTCCAGTTTATTTAGTTTTGGCGATTGTATTTTCACCAGCATTCTATTTATTGATTCTATGTGAATAAACACCATCAATGCAGGGTCAATTCCACAGAGCTGGAATAGAATTTTCTGTTTTTTTGTCGTCTCTGTAAATGTAT
>JAWLEH010000010.1:0-56972 GCA_041686215.1 Balneolaceae bacterium
CCTTTTTGGACTGCTTTTACCATTATTTTTTAATCGAACTCAGGTTCTTAACAAAACTCATTCCGATAACTACGACGGCCATACCTGCCAAGGAATCCGTATTAACATCAGAATCAAACCAAGTGTGTAGAAGAGAATCACGGTTTTATATCTCCTGATGTCATCATCGGGTTTTTTCGCTTTTATGTAGCCCACCGAAATCAACACAATTGCAATGATCATGGTAAGGGGATGCTCAAGAATGTAGAGGCGCGACATCGATTCCCCCATTGCCTCCCCACTGAAATTTGAAAGTCCTACGGGAGATACTACGTACAGTACCAGGCCAATCAGAAGCTGTATGTGGGTAGCAATGAACCCTGCGAGAGCAGCTTTGCGCACTTTTTCCGTGAATGGCCTTTTTTTCAGCAACATCACAATCGTATACACAAGAGAAAAAATCAAAACGGCAAGCAGCAAATAAGCCAGGTAGGAGTGTAAATGTTTGAGGCCGGTATACATAAATAAGATCCGTTGATTTACAGCCGTAATCTTATACCTATTGAGATACGTCAAACGGCTAACTGAAATGTATAAAAGTTAACCATCTAATATCCCGTAAAAAATCAGTGATCACAAGTGAGTTTACCGAAGTATGAAAAGATTTTACGAGCTTCTTGTCTAATTGGTAATCCTGCCTTTGAAGATAGGTTTCAAAAATCTGCGCTTATCCCTGAAACCTCGCCATCAAACAATACGGTCCGGGTCAGTGTAATCCGGTATCTCTCCACTGTATCCAAATATTCGTTTGATCCACTTCACCATCGTTTCCGATTGATTGCGTATATAGTACTGGTCTGCTGCCCGCCTTGCTCCAAGCCCGTAACTTGGGTAGGGATGGATGGTATCAGCAAAATCACGCAGCGATACTCCATTTCGCATAGCTAAGGCGTACTGGGAAATCATTTCACCGGCATGTGCACCAAGGATGGAAGCCCCTAAAATTTTACCTGACCATTTTTTGGCATATACTTTAATCAAACCTGTTGTAGCACCATCCGTAATAGCACGGTCAATTTTTGAAAAAGGGAACCGGTACTCTTCAAAACTTTGACCGCTATCTTCCAGCTCCTTTCGGGTTGCTCCTACGTGGCCCAGTTCCGGTTCGGTGTACGTAACCCATGGCACGTGACGTTTATCAATCTTCATCGGAACTTTTATGAGTGCGTTTGAAGTAGCCACCTTTGCCATATGCTCACACATATGCGTAAACTGATAGCGGCCGGTAACATCCCCAATTGCATATATGTGTTTTTTGTTGGTACGGCAGTTATCATCTACCTCTATACCGCCTTTCCAGGTAGTTACACCGGCTTTATCAAGCTGCAGTGATTCTACATTTGCACGCCGCCCGGTTGCCATCAGAAGCTTATCACCCAATATTTTTTTCTCATCATCGCCCTGGCCAGCGTAAACGGCCACCCCATCTGCAGTCTTTTCAACTCTGTTAACACCCGACTCAAGATGATATCTGACCCCTTCACCGGTTAATGTCTCTTTTAGAATTTCTGTCAGTTCAGCATCATCATTCATTAAAATTCGCGGGGCCATATCAATAACATCTACATACGTACCCAGCCGCACGAAGCTTTGAGCCATTTCCGTTCCTATCGGGCCGCCACCCACGATCACCAATTTCTTTGGCAGGTTTGATATTTCAAACAGCGATTCATTCGTCAGATAGTCTACCGTTTCAATACCCTCAACAGGTGGCACGAATGCTCTTGCGCCGGTACAAATAAAAATATATTTACCGCTAACCTCCCTGTGAAGCCCGTCAGCATCATATATTTTCAAGGTGTGTGCATCAACAAAAGAAGCATGTCCCTGAACAACGTCAATTCCCATATCTTCAAAAATTTCCGGTCTGTCTGCCTCTTCATACACGTCTCTCCTAACCTGGTCTACGTGCTTCATAACTTTTTCAGGGTCGAAATGTATGCTCTCATCCCCGAGACCGAAACTGGCTGCTTTTTTTGCATTGTGCATCACCGATGCCGCCTTGATAAGCGTTTTACTGGGCACACATCCGGTCCAGGTGCAATCACCGCCGAGACGGTCAGCTTCAATCATCATGGTTTTAGCACCGAAATTAGCTGCAATTCCGGCGGTTGTGAGTCCTGCAGCCCCGCCCCCGATAACCAGCGCATCATACATCCATTTACCCATTGCTTAACTCCGTCTCTTCTTGAATTCTGATTTTTACTTTTTTGTAGGTAGACCACGCCCCGTACAGAACCATTGCAGCCACAATTGCGTAGATCCACCACGGCACATTATGCCCCACAACCATCAGGTACAGGTAAGCGCTGATAAAGAAAAATGTTGCGCTCATTACCGGCAGCACGACAGAAAGTCCTTTTCGGTAATTCCTCACCAGCCAGGCAATTGAAAGGGTGAAAAATGGTACGGCACCAACATATATAGCACCAAAAATTATTGGGTTAACGCCATATTGGTCACCCAAACTCATAAACCAGTCACTAAACTGCTCGAATATTTCCATACCTTAAGTTTATTTTGCTTCTGAAAGAACAAGAATCCGAAATTTAAAACCCCGGGGTGTAACAAGATCTTTACAATTTTATCGCAATTAATCATTTGAACTTATCGTTATATTCGTTGGGTTCCATGTTTTATTTGATAAGATTAACTCCATTAGTGTATATTCATGTTTAATAATCAGTAGATTTACTTAGGAATAGTTGAGAACATTCAGTAATCACATATCATTTGGGTTATCTCTGCTTGTGTTCATGGGATTATCTCTTTCAGTGGTTCATACCCACTTTTCGGAGAACTTACCAACACATGAAGCAGAAATGCACATTACTGAAGATATTAATGAGTGCACAATTTGTGCGTCTCATTTCAAATTCTCACCTGATCATATACCTGATTCCTACCCTTCTGTATATTCTGGAACCACTTTTAAACAACCTCCACAACTCTACTCGCCGGAACCACTTCCTGGTATCCATAAAGAACGCGCCCCTCCTGTTATTAGCGGATAAATCCCGCCCTTCTTTTTTATTCAAATCATAAAAAGTTCCACATTAGGTACTCAGTACCTTCCCGTGTGGTAATAGATATATAACAACAAACCTATCAGGAAACTGACCTATGTATACTATTTTTAATAAGAATTTTTCTTTACTACTAATCCTTTCTGCACTTTTTGTTTTTGCATCTTGCAGCAATCCAACCTCTAACGACGACGATGATGACCACAGTGATCCTTTTGGAGTTGAGCTCACTTTAAACAACCAAGTTATTGCTTCCTTTGAAGATGGCGTAGTCACATACGCTAATGGAGATCACCTTGAACTTGAAGTGGGTGAAGAAACTGATTTGATCAGACTTCAATGGATTTCTGAAGATGGCGATCGTTTTGTCCCAGACGAGAACGAAGGATATTCTCTCCGATGGATTGATGTAAATGATGATGTTCTCGCCGTAGAGCAGCATGAAGAAGATGGTGCATGGCGTTTTCACTTCGTTGGGCTATCTGCTGGTGAATCTGAGATCAGATTTCAGTTATTCCATAATAATCACTCCGACTATACATCACCAGAGCCTTTTGTAGTGCACGTTGAACAGGGGGTTGCATCAATGGAAGTCCGTGATGATGCGGGTAACAGCCTTGTAACTGTCGATGAAAGCGGCACCGTAACCGGCAGCCTTGATCTTGCAAACGGTGAAACTGCCGGGCCATTTACTGCTGTATTTCTTGATGATGAAGAGGAGGTTATTGATACCGACCACGATTACGAGCTTGAGTGGCATGTTGAAACGGGAACCGATCTTGTTAATATTGAGCGGTCTGCCGAAAATCCATTCTCATTTTCCGTTAGCGGCCTGGAACAAGGACAGGCTGAAATGCACTTTGAGTTAATTAAAGAGTATGGTGACCACGATGATGATGATGATGATGATCACGGAGACGATGATCATGGGGACGAAATTGTGGCCTATGAATCTCCTGACATTTTAATCAATGTAAACTAAACTCTCTAAATAACGGGACAGCTTTGAAAGGCTGTCCCGTTTTCTTTTATGCATAAAATAACTCCTCTACATTTTCTTATATACCTTTGTTTCCTGCTTGCCCCGGCTTCTCTTCTCGGACAGTTAAGAGGCGAGATTCTGGATAGAAGTACAGATCAGCCGGTGTCCTACGCATACGTACATCTTGAGCAGATTAACCGGACAACCACTGCCGACAGAAATGGTACTTTTAGTTTTCAGAATGTTCCCGCGGGGACATATGTGATATCTGTCCACAGAATTGGATTCAATACCTACGCCCGTCAAATTGAATATGACGGAGAAGATGATGAGCCTCTCATCATCTATTTGAGGCCTGAAAATTTTACCGGAGAGGAGATCACTGTAACCGGCAGCCGTCAGGAGACAACCGGTTCAAATCTCGAGCATGCATCTACAAAAATTCTTGGAGAACAGCTTCGCCGAAACCTCGGCTCAACACTCTCTGAAACTCTTACGGATAACCCCGGCTTCAGTGAACGATCTCTGGGACCCGCACCGGGACGCCCGGTTATTCGCGGCCTTGGTGATGAACGGGTGCTGATTCTCCGTGATGGCGAACGTACCGGTGATGTTTCCGCACAGTCAGCCGACCACGGTGTGAGTATCGACCCGATGGGAGCCGAAGAGATTGAAGTGGCCCGCGGCCCGGCTGCACTCGCTTACGGCGCAAATGCCATTGGTGGAGTCATCAACGTGGTAAAAAACCAGATCCCAAACACAAAGCCAAACCGCTTGAACGGAACTGCCTCACTCAATGGAAAGTCAGTAAATAATGAAGCATCTGCTGCTTTAGACCTGATCGCTCCCTGGAAAAACGTTGCTATTACAGCCGATCTTAACGGTAAAACAGGCCAGGATTTTTCAACACCAAACGGATCTATTGAAAACAGTTATCTTCAAAATACACATAACACTGTTGGACTCAGCTATATTGGTGATAGCGGATACATAGGAGGATCGGTCTCGTCTTACTTGTCTGACTATGGCATTCCGCCCGACCCTAACGGTGGTCATCCCAGCGGAGTAGATATTGAGATGCAAAAATACCAAGGGGACGTTCGGGGTGAAAAAATAGTTGATCACTCCTTCTTCAGAACTGCTGAATTGCGGTATTCCTTTGTAAATTACCAGCATGTGGAGCTGGAATCGGACGGCAGCCTGGGTACGGAGTTCGGTAAACTTACTACAAATGTTTCTCTGAAATCAACCAACAAAGGATGGTGGATTTTTGATGAAGGATCTTCAGGGATTTGGGGAGAGATCCAGGATTATGCCGTTCGCGGTGCCCGAACACCCGATTCAAATCTCTACAGTGGCGCAGCCTATTTTATCCAGGAGGGCGATGCCGGGCCTCTTCATTTTGAACTTGGTGCACGTTTTGAGGCCGTCCGCTCAGGTCCCAAAGAAGAACGGGTTTCTCCCAGAATTGGAGAAATAAGCCAACGGGATTTTGCTGGCCTTGCCTCTTCTGCGTCTCTCATTTATGAGATCACTGAATCACTATACCTGGGAACAACATTGATGCACTCATTTCGCGCACCCACCCTGGAGGAGCTCTACTCCGAAGGTCCCCATCTTGCAGCTTACAGCTTTGAAATTGGCAACCCTACCCTCAACCCGGAACGCGGCCTTGGCACTGAGTTATTTCTGCGTTATCGGTCTGATCGAATCAATGCCGAAATCTCTGGCTATCGGAATGCTTTTCAAAACTACCTCTATCCGAGAGATACCGGAGAACAAAGCATTTCGAATCCTGAGCTGAACAACTTTCAATATGTTGGTGAAAAAGCCCAGTTTCACGGAGTTGAAGTTTCAGCCGATATTCAGCTTCTCAATCATCTTCGTGCCGGCGGCAGTCTGTCCTATACAGTGGCCAATCGTTCAGTTTCCGAAGAAGAACAAGCCGTTACAGGGTTTGAAGACGACACTCGACCGTTACCTATGATTCCCCCGTTGCAGGGATCTGCTTTTCTCCGGTTCAGTAAAGGAAGCTTCACCGCCACCGGGCGATTAAAAGCAGCTGCTGAACAGAACCGGCTGGGCGAATTCGAGACCGAAACGGACGGCTACACGCTACTGGATGGATCCGTGCAGTACCGGGTTGATACATCCGGTTTGATGCACACCTTTTCGCTCTCTGGCAAAAATCTGCTAAACACTACACACCGCAATCACCTTTCGCGAATCAAAGAAGTGTTCCCCGAACCCGGACGAAGTATCAGCTTGCTCTACAGACTTTACTTTTGATTCCACTGAGCAATTTCACCGGAACGATTTAGGCGCTTGGTTCTTTCTGATACACTCTCTATCATAGGCATCGCCAAAGAACGGAAACAGAACACCACTTTTTGGAAACACACAACCAGGAAACGCCGGTTCTTCATGACAAGAACCTGCATATCATATTTGGCATTACACTCAGTGCGGTCATGGGGGTTTCGAGTATTGCTCCAGCCCTTCCGGTGATCTCAAGAGCACTGGAGGTATCCACCAATCAAATCGGGTACCTGATTACGGTATTTGCCCTGCCAGGTATTCTTCTCACACCCTTTCTTGGAGTGCTTGCCGATCGCTTTGGCAGAAAACGGATTTTAATTCCTTCACTGTTTCTCTATGGTATTGCCGGGGTGATGTGCGCGTTCACCACCACATTTGAAGAGTTATTGTGGCTACGGTTTTTCCAGGGAGCCGGTAGCGCAGCACTCGGCGTGCTTAATGTAACGCTGATCGGAGATCTGTTTGAAGGTAATCGCAGGGCAACCGCAATGGGTTACAATGGAAGTGTTCTCAGTGTGGGAACGGCTATCTACCCGGCCATTGGAGGCGTACTGGCATCCATCGCTTGGAACTACCCGTTTTTTTTAAGCGCCATTGCAATTCCTGTGGCTCTGTACGCCATGATTTTCCTTGATCCTGTCCCTATTTCAATGAATCTGGATCTGGCAGAATATTTTCAGAAAATAAAAGACCGGATTTTTACACCAAAAGTACTTGGGCTGTTTGCTTGTGTTTTTCTGACCTTCCTGATTCTCTACGGGGGCTACATCACCTACCTTCCCATACTACTGGATGAAGATTTTGCCGTTAGCTCAACAGTAATCGGACTGATGCTCTCCGGCTCGTCTCTGATTACTGCTTATACCTCATCCAAGCTTGGTTCACTAACAAAGCGATTCTCTGAACAGCACCTGATACTTACCGCAGCCATCTTATATACGCTTATATTTCTCAGTTTTCCATTTATCGAAAATATCTGGTTTATGGCTCTGCCTATTTCAGTATTTGGCGTAGCTCAGGGTATAAATATACCAAGTCTGCTAAATCTGTTAACCGGCCAGGTGCCCTCTGATGTGCGAGCAGCCTTCCTTGCTATAAACTGGGTCGTAATCAGGGCTTCACAAACTATAGCTCCTGCCCTTCTCGGCTTCATTTACCTGTTCGCGGGGATCAATGGCACGCTCTATTTTACAGCCGCTGTAGGGGTGGTTTTTGTAGGTGTAGCTTATATGGTTATAAAGAGATGAGAAAAAATAAAACCCGGGAGTATCAGTCCCGGGTTTTCTGCTTTAGGTTCAGCATAGGAGTGACTAAACTAATCGTTAGAGATAGATTAGCTGATGCTGTATGGACAAGAGTTTTTCGGAGGTGTATTGTTACAAAATAATTTATTTTTTTTTGATATTTCTTTTTCCACGCTGTTTTGGTTGCTATAATCGCTTATTAAAATCCATAGAACACGTTTTTCACTGATGAAAACTACTATAAAATTTTTCTCTGTTATTCTTTTCCTTTTTATCTGCACCCCGGCTCTTTTTGGGCAAATGCCTGATGCGCCCGAACGGGCTGAAGGCGGTGGACCCTATGACAGGCTGATCATTCGGGGTGGCATCATGATTGACGGCACCGGCTCACCGGCAGTTGGGCCGGTAGATATAGTGATTGAGGGGAACCGGATCGTCAGGATTCAAAATGTGGGGTATCCCGGTGTTCCAATCAGTGAAGGCGGCAGGCCATCTGCTGATGAAAACACTGAAGTGATTGAGGCCGAAGGTTCTTACATACTGCCTGGTTTTTTTGATATGCATGCCCACACAGGAGGCAATTCGCAGGGAACCACCCCGGAGTACGTCTATAAACTTTGGCTGGCTCACGGTATTACATCCATTCGGGAACCCGGTTCATTTAATGGACTCGACTGGACACTCCGCCATACCGAACGCAGCAGGGAAAATAACATTACAGCACCCCGTATCTTTCCTTACGTTGGCTTTGGCTCAGGTGCCGAAAACGGCATTCAAACCCCGGATGACGCCCGTGAATGGGTTCGTATGATCGCCGACCGTGGTGCAAGCGGCGTTAAATTTTTCGGAGCCCGGCCTGATATTTATGAGGCCGCCCTTGATGAAGCATCGCAGCTGGGAATTGGCTCAATGGCCCATCATGCCCAGACCGGCGTTGTGGATGCCAACGTGGCGAAAACATCAGAAATGGGATTGCGCGGTATGACTCACTGGTACGGCTTGCCGGAAGCACTTTTTACGGATAAGATTATCCAGGATTACCCGCTCGATTATAATTACAGTAACGAACAGCACCGTTTCGAGGAGGCCGGTAAACTCTGGCGGCAGGCGGCCGAACCCGGAAGTGATACCTGGAACACCTTACTGAACGACCTGCTTGAACTGGACTTCGAGATCAACCCGACGTTTACCATCTATGAAGCCAGCAGGGATCTGATGGCCCAGCGCCGGGCAGAGTGGCATGAAAAATATACCCTGCCCTCCCTGTGGGAATTTTACAAACCCGACCGCCGCGCGCACGGCTCTTACTGGTTTGATTGGGGAACGGAGCAGGAAGTTGTCTGGAAAGAGAATTACAGGCTGTGGATGCAGTTTGTGAACGACTACAAGAACCGGGGCGGTACGGTTACGCTCGGGTCAGACGCCGGTTATATCTATAAGCTATACGGCTTTGCCTACATCCAGGAGATGGAGCTAATGCGGGAAGCCGGTTTTCACCCGCTGGAAATCTTTCAGTCGGCCTCAATCAAAGCAGCTGAAGTGCTTGGAGTAGAGGATGAATTGGGCACAATCGAACCTGGTAAGCTTGCAGATCTGATTATTGTGGACGAAAATCCGCAGGGAAACCTGAAGGTTCTCTATGGCACGGGTGCAGTGCGTGTAAACGAACAAAATGAAGCCGTTCGTGTGGGTGGTATTCGTTATACCATCAAAGACGGGATAGTATATAACGTCGCAAAACTCCTTGAAGATGTTCGTGAAATGGTGAAACAGGTAAAAACAGAAGAAGATTATGAAATCACCCAGCCTGGCCTGGAGTATTGATAATTTGCGATCCCTGACCATCAGAATTTTCTGTCGATTTCTTTTTCTGGTGCCGGATTTTTAATTCACAGTGCTACCACGTCCAGCGATAAAGTCGGGGGTTTTTTTGAACCCAGTGAACTTTGTCGGGGTAGCGGATACGCATGTTCACCAGCGGACGATATACCCGGGCATGAATCCTGGCTGGATGGATATATTCACTGATTCCCGTCGTTTGATGAAGTTCACCATCCATATTCAGTATCAATCGGCTCAAAAATCGCCGGTAAAAGGGGCCGTCATCCAGAAGAGTTTGCTGCTGGATCATAAATCTTTCATCCCCGTTTTTCATCTCAATTTTGTGGGCTGATGAGAGTCCAAATATATTTACGCTCTGGTCATCCAATGAAAGAGTTCCCGATATATCCCTCACCGGGTGACTGGGGTGCAGAAGCCATGCCCGGTTCTGAAATTTCCCTTTTTCATTCATCAGGTAGTATATCAGGGTATAGTCACCTGTATGAAACCTCCCCCAGTACCACTCATCAAAACTGTCCTTCATGGGCTCCAGGCCCAGGTTATGATCATGATAGCCCCGGCCCTCAAAGCGAATCTGTTCATTCTTATAACCCGTAATGGATAGCTCACAGGTTACGTGGGCGTCCGGTTGGATAAGATTCCATGTATGCTGCCCCTCCCCTTCTTTTGAATCAAATAAATGTTGAGAAACTGAGTTAAAGTGCAGCTCACCATTCAAAGCGTCCCCATTTGGAAGCTTTTGGCGTAGCTCCAAAATGTATGTCATTGTCCTGTCATCAAATTGTTCCCCCAGGAACCTGCACTTTTTCACCTCTCCTTCGGGACGTGCATTGCTAAATTTTGCATGTTCCGGTAGCACCTCTTCAAATGAGTAAAAAATTGTCTGGCCGTTTTTATATACCGAAATACTTACCGCCGGATAATCTTTTGCCTCAGCCTTGTTGCCCTTTTCAGTAGCATCTATATACCTCCGGCTGAACGGATTACCTTCATAGAAAATAACAACAACACTGTACTCACTATCAGCTGATATAGCATCAAAATACCACCATTCATAGCTTCCGGGGTCGGGTTTATCATGTGAATGGTCTTTCAAAAAATCTGAATAAATCTGCATATTAATAGTTTGTCAACAACCTCTTTACCGAATTCATTTTACGGTGAAAGGAAATAATTTTCATATAGATCACATAGATGTAAAGGGCGATTTGCACTAAAAAACACAATTTTCTTCTTTAATATAGCCCCTGCACCTACCCCAAACCCAAAATTCACAGCTAATCAGGCACAATTGAAAGATCGTAGAACCAATTATTTCCAACTCAATGCAATCAGCTGCAATGCGCATGATTACAACAAATACTACTGAATGCTATTATTTATAAAATCGTTGCGCTGTAACAAATTACAACTTATTCCCAGGAATCACATAAACTTCGTGTTGTTTGATTGAACCGTCAACTCTTTTTTGGCTCTTATCCGTTTCACTGGTTTACCTGCTGGCTACTTCAGTAATATTGCTAAGGAATCGGTTTGAATTTAGCCCTCTTCGTTCAGAAACGACAGACACTGAACCCTTTCCGAAAATATCCATCTGTATTCCCGCCCGTAACGAAGAGGCTTCACTACCCCGGTTACTGGAGAGTGTTTGCCGGCAGGATTATCCAACATTTGAAGTACTGGTTTTGGATGATTTCTCGGAAGACAAGACTCATGAGGTGATCCAACAGTACCGCAATACTTTTCCTGGCCGTGTTGTTCCGATAGAGGCTTCTCCAAAACCGGATCACTGGCTTGGAAAGCCATGGGCATGCCGTCAACTTGCAAATAATGCTACGGGCGATATACTTCTTTTTCTGGATGCAGATACTGTTCTTTTTCCCGGTATGCTCAATAATATCGCAGGAGCATTTAAAAGGCATAAACTCGATATGATTACCGTATGGCCCCAGCAACAGCTTGTGACATTCTGGGAAAAAACGGTGATTCCTCTTATCTACTATGCGCTGCTTACGCTACTGCCCTCCATCTATGTGTACCGTAAGCCACGATGGATGCCTGCTTTCTTAGCCAAATGGCTGGCACCGAGCTTTGCTGCCGCTAACGGACAGTGCATTGGATTTACACAGGAAGCTTATGAAGAAATTGGAGGGCACGATGCCGTGAAACAAAAAGTTGTGGAAGATGTGGCTCTTGCAAAAGTTGCCAGAAAAAAGGGGTTGTCCCTGAGAATGTTTAACGGAACGGCATCAATCCGGTGCAGAATGTACCATTCGCAGCAGGAACTATATAATGGACTGAGAAAGAATTTCTTTGCCGGTTTCAACCGTTCCATTCCACTATTTTTGGTGATGGCGCTTCTTCACCTTGTTGTATTTGTACTCCCGTTTGTTGCAATTTTTTTACCGTTCGTTTGGCAGCAACCTTCGCTGGTATTTTTGTCAGTGTCCTCTGTTTCACTGATCTTACTCCACCGGTTTATACTGGCTGTCTGGTTTCGCTGGAACCCGATCTACGGTCTGCTTCACCCATTAGGTGTGCTTTGGTTTCAGCGACTCGGAATCCGCTCTGTGGCCGATCATCTTTCCGGCAAAAAAGTAAAGTGGAAAGGCCGTGAGGTTTAAAGCAGGAAATCTTCACAACCGTTTCGTAAACCATTGGTATTTTTTTACAAATAGCTACATATTGATTTATGAAATTGATCGTTGACAAATTTTTGAGGTATCTGGAAGTAGAGCGGAATTCCTCGCCGCATACACGTATTTCATATCGCACTGACCTGCATCAATTTTTGGAATATTTAAACAGCTCTGAACATATAAACGACGTAACCGACTGGAGTTCAGTTTCACGGCTCGACATCCGCATGTGGCTGGGTGAGCTTGCTGAGCTGGGAATGGCACGCAATACTATAGCCCGAAAAGTAGCTTCGTTGCGCTCTTTTTTTAAATATTGCTTTAAAAGAGGTCATATTCAGAAAAATCCGGCTCACCTGCTTATGGTCCCCAAAAAAGAGAGACGGCTCCCAAAAACTATTGGAAAAAGCGATCTTGACCAGATGTTTGAAACTGCATCGGGCGATACCCCTGGGGATCACCAGAACCTTGCAATTCTGGAGTTATTTTTTGGCACGGGAATCCGCCTGAGTGAACTCGTTGGTCTCAATACAGGCAGTATCAACATATCGCAGCGTCAGGTACTTATTGATGGTAAGGGAAATAAGCAGCGTATTGTGCCGCTTGGAAGCTATGCTATGGATGCGATTCAGGGTCATTTAAAAACGAGGACCGACCTTTTTGGTCCTTCAACTGATTCTGATGCCAGGAATGCGTTGTTT
Source organism: Balneolaceae bacterium (assembly GCA_041686215.1). Classification (GTDB taxonomy): domain Bacteria; phylum Bacteroidota; class Rhodothermia; order Balneolales; family Balneolaceae; genus SW132. Next base: position 12,790 of record JAWLEH010000010.1, read on the forward strand.
TTGGCGCCGGGCGGACAGCGTGTATACCCCCGATTTGTGCAGCGGCTTGTAAAATCATTTATTGAAAAGACCAGTGAAGTATCTCAAAAAAGTCCTCATGTACTTCGCCATAGCTTTGCAACCCATTTGCTTGATGCGGGTGCAGATATTCGTATCATTAAAGAACTTTTAGGGCATTCAAATTTATCTTCAACACAGGTTTATACACACACCAGCGTAGAACACCTGAAAAATGTATATAACCAGGCCCACCCACGGGCAGAACAATAACCAGTTAAATTAGGAGTCATCTATGAAAACCACTTTCACAGCACGCCACTTCGATGCCAGTCCAGATCTGAAGCAGTACAGTCTTGACGCTGTTCAAAAACTGGATCAATTTTTCGACAAAATTATAGTTTGTGATGTTGTGCTTCAGCCCGGCCAGGACGACGAAAATCCGTATAAGGCCGAATTAAACGTGAAAGTTCCCAAGAAACTCTTGAATATATCAGAAGAGGCCCCCTCTTACGAACAGGCCATGAATAACGCTGTGGATACAGCTATTCGACAGATCCGGAAATATAAAACCAAACATTTTGAGCGCCAATAATTCAGTATGGCATTAGAGAATCAAAAACCCATTCCCGGCAAAGAGAAAATCTCGGTCGCCAAATTGATTGACAGGCTTCATAACCGCCTTAACATCGATATTAAACTGGTGGCCGGGCAGCCGGTAGCAGAAGATAAATTTGTCACCGGAGCCGATCTTCACCGGCCGGGGCTGGCACTTGCCGGGTATATCGACCTGTTCACGTACGAAAAAGTACAGGTGATTGGTAATACTGAATCTCAGTATCTGGATCATCTGACCGAAGAAGAAAAAATCAACTCTTTTCAAAAACTGGCGGCGTTTGACATCCCCGTCATTATCTGTACATCAGGGAATAAACTACCATCTGCACTACTCGAAATTGCAGAAAAAAATAACGTACCGGTGGCCTACACATCAAAATTTTCAACAAAATTCATGCTTCTCCTGCGCGACTTTTTGCAGGACTATTTTGCCATTCAAACCATGGTTCATGGCACAATGGTAGATGTGTATGGAATCGGAATTTTGATCAGCGGGAAATCCGGAATCGGAAAAAGTGAAGTTGCCCTCGACCTTGTTGAGAGAGGACACAGGCTCGTATCAGACGATCTTGTAATGCTTACGAAAAAAAGCAATATACTCATCGCCTCAGCTACCGAAATGAATAAACACTTCATGGAAATTCGGGGGCTTGGTATTGTCAATGTTATGTCTATGTTTGGTATCCGTTCTATTCGCTACCAAAAACGGCTTGAAGTGATACTTGAACTTGCTCTTTGGGATGAGACGGCCGAGGTAGACCGAACCGGGCTCGACAATGAAACCATTGATATTCTGGACACATCTATTCCCCTTATCAAACTGCCAATCACACCGGGAAAAAATATCACTGTAATTGCCGAGGTAATTGCAATGAACTATCTGCTTAAACATTATGGTTATGATGCCGCAGAAGAGTTTCAAAACAAAATACACTCCCACATCTCCCGGAAGAAAAGCCAAACCGAAATGCCCGAACGGGCGGTTGAATATTTTGAAGGAGATTTTGAGTAACAAATGCCCTTCGAAATACTCTTGTATGTAAAGGTTAGAAATTTCTAATCTTATCAATAGCTTTTACATACCGATAACAAATGTACTATGGCTACCAATATGCACTACATCTACGATGAAGACCAATGCAGGTTTGTGCCTGTGGAATACGGCAGCAAGGAACGCTACCTGCATACCTTTTCTATCTGGCTAATCAGCAGCGTTGTTTTTGCTTGTGTAGGCCTTGCAGCTCTTTCACAAAATATTGGAACTCCCGCTGAACTGGCATTAAAAGCAGAGAATAACATCCTTACCAGTCAACTGGAGAATACGAAAACGTCAATTGTTGATCTCGAGTCACAGCTTGATGGTATAGCCAGTATGGATAACGAAATGTATCGCTCCGTGCTTGGTATGGATCCCATCCCGGAAGAGAGTCGACAACCCGGAACCGGTGGTACTGATGTCTATTCGGAGTTTGACTTATACAGTGAAGATGCAGCTGAAATTTTGAAGTGGACAGCCTCTAAACTCGACAACCTTGAACGTCAGGTTAACTTGCAGAAAATGTCGTTCAACGAAATCCAGGAATATTACAACAGCAACCAGGAACGCCTGAAGCATGTGCCGGCTATCCGGCCTGTGAATGGTGTGCTGCTCAGCGGTTTTGGAATGAGAATTCATCCAGTATTTAAATATAAACGGAAGCATGATGGTGTAGATTTCCGTGCTGATGTTGGTACCGATCTTTTTGCCACCGGCGACGGAGTTGTGAAATACGCCTCAAGAAATGGAAACTACGGCAATCTGTTAGTTATCGACCACGGCTTTGGGTTTGAAACCCGCTACGCTCACCTGTCGGGTTTTGCCGATGGGCTAAAAGTGGGAACTGAGGTAAAGCGCGGAGATCTTGTAGCGTTTTCAGGCAATACGGGTCTGACTAACGGCCCTCACCTGCATTACGAGGTGCACCTCGATGGCGAGGCAATCGACCCGCTCAACTACCTGTTTGCAGATGTCACACCTGAAGAATACCTGATGTACCAGGAGATTGCCAATAGCAATCCTACTTCGATGGATTAAGGCATATTCCTATCCGGCAGAAGTTACCAAATGAACCCGGGAACGTGCATCACCACTACTCTGGTAGCTGAACTTTCACAGGTTTTTATCATCTAAAACGTACAGATAAGAGCTGTTAATGTAGAACTCACCGGCTGCATCTATCGATTCAAAAAACTCCAGGTCGCGGCCGAGAACGAAAACCTGCCTATCCATCGTGGCGATATAATGATTGGATTCATCATGTCCGGTAATGCTGTAGTAAATAGACATTTTCTCCATCTTTTCGGAATGCCTGTAACCCTACAAAAACGGCAAGATCCCCGGTTTCATGTAATGCAGTATCCTTTTCTCCTTAAGAACTCACCGTTGGCATAATTACACTGCTCCAGATGATTGGCAAACACTGAGATAATCTTGTCGCTCAACTGTTTAAAGTCGCGGATAAAATCATTTTTATCGCTCCGGATGTATGTTTTATATACTTCACTTTCTGTTTCATTATCGTAAGCTGCAATGTAGCTTTTCCCAACCGGTACATTAAAATATCCATTCGACGCATACCCTGAATTCAGCATATACTCGGTGCCGCTCTCTTACCAAATAAAAGACTGACTCGCCTCCTCTTTAATAGATGCTGAGTCCAAAGCGTATTGCCATCAGCGTCGAGCTTTACCAGTTCCTCAGCCGTTGCCGAGGTAGTCACTTCCTGGTCATCAATAAGAACATTAGATACCATATTTGAGTACAATGCCCGGGCCGTAGAAACCGAATAATGACCTGTGAGTATTCCAGCCGCAATTCCTGCAAGGGTCCCGATCAGCGCAGCTTTATAGTTTTTTTCCCGGTTTTACTGTTGTAGCTCCAACCGGTACCGTCTCTTGGATCGATGGTATAAATTCCATCGGCAACCAAAACCATTGTTGTATCGTTTGGAAAAATGATGTGGTTCTAATCGTACTCCTTGTCAATGGGGCGACTTCAGATCTCTTCACCATCATCCATATTTACACCAAACAGGGTTTTACTTTTTCGTGCGGATGAAATTCTGCACCCCATTCCAAGATTGAATTCAGGACCAATAAAATAGATTTGGTGCCGGATTCTTTCTTCCCTGCGTCCGGTTTCAACATTTATAAGATGTCCATTGTTACCGGAATACTCTATCAGTATGGAACCGTGTTGGAGGTATGAGTCATGTATCCGGCTGCTAAACTCATAAACAACGGACGGAATCTATTTTTTGGTAACCGATTCGGTTGCAATTGGTGTGTGTCAACTTCTTTGTGGTTATCTGGTTTTTGTAGGAGGGCAGGCTGTAGAAAAACCAATAGATATCAATAAAAAATACTATGTGTAGCCTTTTATGTAATCATTCATACACAATAGGGTTAATTTCTGATTGCGGACAACTGACGTAGTGGCGGCACAAGCAATATTATTCGGCCAATTGATCAATATTCAGTATCAGAAAATGTATATCTGGCAAGAGTATAAAATAAACCGGCTAATTTCGCTATTAGAAAAGCAAAGGGTTCTTGAAGAACACTGGTAAACAGGATAATGGAGAAGATACTTCCAGGTATATGTAAATGATCTCGTAAAAAATCAGACAGATTTCTTTAATAAAGGATCAATCAGGATTTTTGTTTCTCATTTTTATTTGAATGCGAATTGAACATAAATCCTCGTTTCCGAATCGTCTCTATATATTCGTAATCGGAGTATTCCCGAATTTTCTTTCTCAGGTAGCTGATATATACGTTTATATAGTTTGTTTGCGTATCGAAGTGAATGTCCCACACATTTTGGGCAAGTTCTTCCTGTGAGATCACCTTATCACGATTTTTCATGAAGTAAACAAGCAGATTGAACTCATTGTTTGTAAGCTGCACATCGGTTCCTTTGATCGTCATTTCTCTCTTTATCAGGTCTACCTTTAAATCACCGCAAGAAAGTTCTTTTTCAAGTTCTTTGGAGCTTCTGCGGGAAATTGCGTCGATCCGCGCCATAAGTTCTTCGCTGTTAAACGGCTTTGTGAGGTAGTCATCCGCACCAACATTTAGCACTTTAATCTTCACATCCGTTTCGTGTTCGGCGGAAAGGACAAGAACCGGGGTTACGATTCCCTGTTCACGGATATTCGCGCATACATCATAGCCATTTCCGTCGGGCAGCCGAAGGTCCAGCACAATCATATCAAACTCATTAGAAACTGCGAGTTTTTCTCCTTCTTCTGCTGTTTCGGCAATCGAAACGGAATTTCCTTTGTGCTCAAGAATTGCCTTTACAAGTGTCCGTACAGTTGGATCATCCTCTACAACAAGGATGCTCATAGTTTTTTTTTCGTCTGTTGATGCTGTCATAAGTCAGATTCAAGTGGTGGTGCTTATAGAAGCGTCCAAGTTAAAGAAATTTTAATAAAAAGCTAAAATGAGTTAGAATTATAGCCTACTTTGTTAAGCCAATCCAATATTTTCCCGACATACGCCGATGAAAACTTGTGATCTCCGTCTACTGTTTCGAAAGTTGCTCGAATGCCCTCTTCTTTTAAACCCATAATTACTGCTTTTTGGGGCATCGCTTCTACCTGTTTATCGGCATTTCCGTGTAAAGCTAAAATGTTTTGGTGAAAAACTTTTTTGTAGTCACCATTCAGCAATTCCGTTTTTATCCTCGCACCGCATACAACCAGGTCATCAACCTGTTGAGCATGCTGTATGGCATGATACCCGGCCAGGTATCCTCCCATCGAGTAACCAATCAGGCCGGTTCGGTTTGAGCCGGTTATTCTTATTGTTTTTTGAATCAGTTGCTCAAGAAAACGCGAACTTCGGTCCATGGATCTCAAAAACTGCTCCTGGTTGCCATCATAGAGGTACCAGGCACGCCCCCATTCCTGTACCGGCTTTTTTTGCTTTCGGGGATACAGCACATATGGGCCATTCACAACAAGATGGTATGCATTCACTTGTTTTAGAAGCGGAGAGCACAATTCTTCGAACCGGGCAGCAGTTTGATGAAAACCATGCAGATACACCAGCAGCGGCGGCCTGGGTTTGTCATTACCCCCTGTACCCGTACGATATAAGTGATAGGGTACTTCGGTACGAAACGAGGCATTTCCGGATTCAATAAGGTCAGGTTCCATAACAGGTTGGTATATTTCTGATAGTAATTTCTTCTTACTCGTATCGCACGTTTTCAAGATAAAGACCGTGTGCAGGAGCTGCGTGACCTTTTCGTTTCGTCTTTGCACCCTTTAACATTTCGATAAAACCCTCTTCTGATTGCCTCAGGGCGGCTACACGAACCATTTCCCCGGTAAGACGGCGAACCATATGGCGGAGGAACCGGTTTCCAGTAATATGATAGTGGAAAACACCTTCATTAGTCGACCAGCGACTTTCTGTAATGGTTACATTCGTTGTTGATTGCGGTGCAGGATCGGGGATACAAAAATTGATAAAATCCTGGCTTTCGAGCACAGCCCCCGCCATCCGGTTTAGCTGAATCATATCCAGCTGAACACCGCAACACCATACACGATTTCTCAACAAAGGGGAGTGCCGATTAAGAACCCGGTAACTGTATGAACGGCTTACTGCATCAAACCTGGCGTGAAAAGACTCATGCACTTTCTCTATCGTAAGAAGGGAAACATCTTTGGGCAGCATACCGCGCATAGCGTGAATCAGCCGGTCTGCTGAAAAACGATCGGGTAGGTCAGCATGAGCTACCTGCTTTTTTGCGTGCACTCCGGCATCTGTTCGCCCCTGGCCAACCAGGTTGACAGGCTCCTGGTACAATTTTGAAAAAGCTGCTTCTGCTTCTCCCTCAACAGTGCGGGCATCAGGCTGCTTTTGCCACCCGGAAAATTTCCTGCCGTCGTACTCAAAGGTGAGTTTCCAGCGGTCCATTTCTAAAAATTAAATGTCATTTTAGCCACTATACCTCGTGGTGCTCTGTGATCCACGGGTGCAGGAAGCAGTGAAAGCTCGGGGCCTGCAGAAAGATTTCGGGCTTGCCTATAGGCACTGATGGCACTAACCACGCGGTTAACTACCATCAAACCTGCAATTGCCGGAAGCTGGTTCCTGGCCCTGTCACTGCTCTCTCTCAGGTCGGCGTATCGTTCGCGGTCGGCCTCATCCCGCCAGTTCCATCGATTTTCTTCTGAATCCGGGAGCATCTGATTCCAGTTGCGGCTCCTTAACTGAAAATCGTTATACTCATCAAGCGAATTGTACTGGCCAACTGCAAGCTGAAAGGTTCGGTCCCGGCCCGATACAGGGATACCCGCCTTTAGCTGCGCAAACGTATGGTATTGGTTCTCCAGGTTTGAAGCTCGCGCGCTCAAACCAAATAATGAGCCGATCAATATCGCTTCGGCACCAAAGTGAACCTTCCCCCGGTTCCAGTTTTCCGAATCATTATAGTGGTGTCCCCAGCCGGGCATAACCAGAGAACGAAGAAATGAAACTTTTGGATCAGGTGTGTTTTGCGCCTGAACCACCCCCGGTATAAATACCATAAAAGAAACCAGCGATAGTAGAATGACATTCATCGTTGCAGCATATAAAATTGACTTCATAATGAACTATCTCGGGACAGAGCCCACGGGGTATAAACTTGAACCCCATGCCTTTTTGATCGATATGGAGTTTATTCCGGATTGTCTCTGCGCCGGCCGGCGGAGGGCAAAGGGAGATAACCTGCTGAACTTAACAACAAGAAATGGACACTTCCGAACTAAGGAAGTCATCCCCACCTTTCCCGGCCGTTGTCGCGATCCCGTTGGGAAAAGGGGACTTTTACCCTTTCGCACCCAGAGGGTTGAGAATTAAACCACTTGTGATTCAACCAAAAGAGACGATTACAGGTCGTATCTTTAATTGAATTTAGTCTTCTCAAGTCTCCTCTTCAAAATCTTTCTGCTTTTTCTTTTCACGCGACCAGTGCCGGAGAATTGAGATGGAAAATCCACCCATCAACAAAAACGTTCCCAGCCAAACCACAGACACAAAGGGTTTTGTTTCAGCAACCACCAAAACCCAATCCTCTTCAAAATCGTCAAGCGGGCCGTCTACTCGAATCTCTATGGACTCGCTTTCCGGCAGTAACCGTGTAAATTGCAGCTCCATCTCCCACGATTCTACCTCAAGAGGAGGTGAATACGTATAACTTTGCTCATCTTCCGTATATACAGCAAACAGTGGCTCAACTTCATATGCACGGCCCGATGGCGTGTGTTCAATACGCATCAAAGCGCGAATACCAATCTGTGTATTTTCAGGCAGTTCGTCTTCATCAGCCGGCCTGAAATCAATAAAGCTAAAGCTGAAATCACCTGCATCGGCTTTGCCACCCCGTTCAATTTCAACACTTTGAGCAGAGTCTTCATCCTGATTGGTATTGCCTGATACCGGCATGATCGGATCCGGTGCTGCCACCCGCTCATTCTCATTTTCAACATATTTACTGCCGGCCACGTAAAAATAGATATCTTCAAAGACACCTGTTTTTACATGCGGATCTACCGACCATTCCACATTTTCGCTGCTTGACGTCGTTAGCATCGGGTACACAACTGGATCCATATAGAACGAGTTTCCGCCATTTACAGGCTCAAACTTAACCCTGTAAGATTGTTGACCCGGGCGCGGTGAATCACTTACTTCGTAGCCTTCGTAGGTAACCATCCAGCGATCGTTCACCAGTTTTGGGCGATCGAGTTCTAACTGGAACATTTCTACCGGCTGAGTGACCGGGAATCCCTCCTCATCAAAAACGGTACCCTCCTCAATGCGTTCGTTATAGTCGGCTGCACGTTTATCAAGCAGTGGTTCTGTGTAAACAGATGAGGCAATAATACCCAGAAGTAAAACGCCAAATCCAATGTGGTTCATGGCGCCGCCAATCAGTTTTGGCTTCCGTCTCAGCAAATCAAACAGGATAATACCGTTTCCGAAAACGGCAAACCACCCTGCAAAAATAAAAATCATGTAGTAGATGTTGCGCACTTCTCCGAGCACAATTGACAGAATTGAGGCAACGGATGTGAGAAGAAGTGGTACAATCATTGCGCCTGCAAGTGATTCCCAATCATATTTTCGCCAAAATAGATTCTGTCCAAGTACCGTAAAAATCGCCATTACAATTGCAATGGGCATACTCCATTCGTTGTAAAAATCAATTTCCGGAGGTGTGGGATTATCCACTATGAAGCGGCCGATCAGTGGTGAACTGGTTCCAAAAATGATTACCAGCCCAAGAATAAGCAGCAACATGGATCCGGTAAAGGTCATGAATTCGCGGCTGAGTATAGTTGATTCTTTCTGCGGGCTCGGCAGTTCTTTATACCTGTAAAGATAAAATCCAATTCCCATCAGGGTCATGACCAGAATAAACATCAAAAGCTGATTGTAAAGCCCCAAATCCACGAAGCTGTGAACCGACTGTGATCCCAGCACACCCGATCGCGTAAGAAAAGTCTGGTAAACAATAGCAATATAGGCCAGGATCGATAAAAACAGAGAAGCTTTATGAGCCCGTGAACTTTTCCGCTGGATAATCATTGCATGAATACCCGCCGTACCAATCAGCCACGGAACCAGTGAGGCGTTTTCTACAGGATCCCACGCCCAGTATCCGCCAAATGAGAGTGTTTCATACGCCCAGTAACCGCCAAGGAAAATAGCGGTGAGAAGACAGAGGTTTGCCGCAAGAGTCCATGGCAGTGCCGGGCGAATCCATTCGTGATAGGTTTTGGTCCACAGAGAAGCTATCGCAAATGCAAAAGGAACCGTCATCATCGCAAACCCAACGAAAATTATAGGCGGATGAATCATCATCCACGGGCTTTTCAGCAGGTCATTTAGCCCTGAACCATCCGAGGGAACAAAATCCGGATTTGCCTGGATAAACGGAGCATTTGGCATCTCCTGCGCAATAGTTCTGAAAGGAGACGCGCCTATCTTTGCCCCAAAAACATCCCAGCCCACAACCATAGATAGTAAAAATACCTGGGTAACTGCCATCACAGCCATCACCGGGGCTTTGTAGGGAGGCCGGGTCCAGCGGATCAGGCCAAGGCCAACAACAAATCCGCAGATAATCCAAAGCATAAAGCTACCCTCCTGACCGCCGTAAAATGCAGAAAAGAGGTACTGTGGTTCAAGATCGAGGCTGGTGTAGTTCCAAACATAGTAATATTGGAACTGGTGAGTCATAATCAGGTAGATAAGAACTCCTGAGGAGATCAGTAGTGTAATCCCTTTTGCTCCCCAAAGCCAGCCGGCAATGCGCTCAACCTTTGAGTTATCTTTATAGGCAGCCCATGAATAAGCAGCAACTGCTGCAATGGACGCAACAAACGACGCTGTCAAAAATATGTAACCAATGGTACCCATCATAAAAATCAGCCCTATTCAGCTCTTGTAAATTCAGCCTCGTCCGCATCATTATATTTAGACGGGCACTTCATCAGCATATCGTTAGCCACAAAAACATTGTTCTGCATCTCACCAATAACAACCAGCTGTGTAGCCTGTTCGAAGTTATTTGGTTTGGGTTTTGGATAGATCACGCGACGTACATTTCCGTCTTGATCTTTCATATAAAAATTGAACCGCATGGTTTCCCGGGAAAATCCCCAATCCTGGGTGTCGTCCCAGGTTCCCACCACGTGTGCTGAACTTCTGTTTTCGGCCTGTTCAAAATTCACATAGCTGTCTATGCTGTTCCCAAAATTGTACATAAGCAGGGAAGTAAATAATACAATGGATGTTACCCCTGCAATTAATTTGATGTTCATTCGTCGGTTTCCTCAACTAATTTTTCAAGTTTCGATACTTTTTTGTCTACCCTGATAATAAAAAAGAGCAGTACAAACCAGATTAACAGGCTTACCCCTAAAACTACGAAAATGAGATCATTTGAGCTCATAAATTGAATAAATGCAGATGATTGATCACTATTTTCGAGCGCGGTCCACTGATCGGAGTAGCTCGAAGTGAGTGTATCAACGGTTGACTGTTTAAAATCTTTTACCGGTTCTAACTTCATGTAGTGGTACGGTTCATCTGTTTAACTTTTTTATACCTGTTTAAAATATCCATCAACCAAAATGACAACCCGATAAAGCCAATAATTGCCGGGTAAAAAATATAGCGCAACTCAGGTGCAGTAATCTCACTGAAAGCAGGATTTCCTTCCGCTCCTGGATGCAGGCTTGGAAGCTGCCTTGGTATGATATACAATAAAAAAGGGACTGTTGAGACTCCAAAAATGTTGTACACAGCTGAAATTTTTGCCCGCTTTACCGGGTCATTAAACGCTGACCGTAAAATAAAATAGGCCACAAAAATAAGCATTGCGAGTGCCGACAGGTTCATGCGCGGCTCCGCAAATGTCCACCAAGCTCCCCACGTAAAGCGTGCCCAGAGCGATCCGGTTACAAGGCCGCAAATACCAAACAGTAAACCTACAGCCGTTGCTGTTTCGGCTTTTCGGTCCCATACCTGATCTTCGTCATTCAGGTAGCGGATGCTGTAGTAGAAGGCCATTATAAACGCCACCATCATGGTAAACCACATGGGCACGTGTAAAAAAAGGTTTCGGGCAGACTGCTCCAGGATATCAATCGTAGGGATTGGGATCAGGAATCCGACAATAATTACGAGGGTCATCCATGCAGCTACTGCATACTTCCAGAGTTTCAAAACAGATTGGATTTATAGATTACTGAACTTAGCCGATAAATATACAATAATTAACCAAGAATGTGTGAATTGGTTGTGAACCTCTGTCATAAAATTTATAGATTCTTTGGCTGAATGCCGTAGCATGATTCGACGTTAAACCGAATCTTTTTTTACGGGCCAAGTCCGTTCACGCAGAAGCGTAATATAAATTCAATAAAAATATACTCAAGACAACTATGTCATTAATGATTTCCGTTTCCGGTATACGTGGTATTTTCGGCACGCATTTAAACCCGGAAAATATCGTGAATTTTACCGCTGCATACGGCACCTGGCTGAATGGCGGAACCGTTGTGGTGGGCCGGGATTCTAGAGTGACCGGCCAGATTTGTGAAGACATTGTTTGCGCTACTCTTCAAAGTGTTGGCTGTGATGTGATCAAAGCCGGGATTGTTCCAACTCCCACTGTTGCAATGGGCGTACTTAAGCATAACGCAAACGGCGGACTTATCATTACTGCCAGTCACAATCCGGAACAGTGGAATGCACTCAAAATGCTGAATGAAAAAAGTGAATTCCTTGACCCTGAACAGGGCAAAGCCGTTCTTGAAATTGCAGAGAATAAAGCGTTTAACTACAGTATGTTTGATGCAGTAGGCTCTGTAATATCTGATGATAACCTTGTGAACTATCACATTGACCAAATTCTTAAGCTCCCATACATAGACGCAGAGTTGATTAAAAAACAGGGTTTTGAGGTGGCTGTTGATGCAGTGAATGGTGCCGGCTCGAAGGCCCTTCCTGCCCTTTTAAAATCACTCGGAGTCACCGTACATGAACTGAACTGTGAGCCTAACGGAATTTTTCCGCATAACCCTGAACCGCTGCCTGCACACCTTACGGAAATTTGTGAGTTTGTAAAAAATAATGACTGCCACCTTGGAGTTGTCACAGATCCGGATGCCGACCGGCTGGCTCTCGTCGATGAAAATGGCCGGCTCTTTGGGGAAGAGTACACGCAGGTTGCCGCTTTCGATTTTATGCTGAAACAGCAACCCGGTGATACAGCCACGAACCTGTCTTCGTCACGCGCAGCTGATGACATCACAGCATCACACAACGGCACCTGTTACCGTGCGTCGGTTGGTGAGATCAATGTGGTAAAAATAATGCAGGAGAAAAAAGCCGTTATCAGCGGAGAAGGAAATGGCGGCGTCATTAACCCTGACCTTCATGCGGGGCGCGATGCGCTTGTTGGAACAGCCATGATATTACAACTTCTTGCAAACCGGGAGTTAAAAGCATCGGAATATCGAAAAACCCTGCCCGATTATGAAATCCTGAAACAAAAGATTGAGCTCAGTGATCTTGGAATGGATGCCGAGGGTTTACTGAAAAAGGTGGCTGATAAATTCAAAGACGAAGATGTCAATACCCTCGACGGGGTAAAAATAGACTTCGAAGACGGCTGGGTTCACTTCAGAAAATCAAATACGGAACCTATTGTGAGAGTGTATAGCGAAGCTGCAACCGCTGACCAGGCAAAAGAACTGGCCGATCGCGTGATCTCTGTTATTCAATAGCTGCCGGGGAAAACATCTCTTTAAAATTCCTGGCATACTCCGGTTTGATGATTCCCCGTTCCGTAATAATTGCCGTGATAAGAGAATGGGGCACAACATCAAACGCGGGATTGTAAACGTCAATCCCTTCCGGGGCCGTTGGAGTATTCATAAACCGGGACACTTCAGCCGGGTCACGCTGTTCAATGTCAATCAGACCCCCATGCTGAAGGTTCATGTCAATCGTGGAGTACGGAGCGGCCACATAAAACGGGATGTTGTGTGCATTCGCAAGAACGGCCAGCCCGTACGACCCAATTTTATTCGCAGTATCCCCGTTAGCCGTAATTCTGTCGGCCCCAATTACAACCAGGTCTGCATTTCCCTGTTTCATCAGAAATGCTGCTGCAGAATCGATATTCAGTGAAAAAGGAATTCCGGCTTTTTGGAGCTCCCAAGTGGTTAAACGAGCGCCCTGCAAAAGCGGCCTGGTTTCATCCACCCAAACTTTTTTGACCTTCCCCTGCCTGTGGGCGTGATAGATCACCGAAAACGCCGTTCCGTACTGACCGGTTGCAAGTCCTCCCGTGTTGCAGTGGGTGAGAATTTGCGCACCTTCCGGAACCAGTTTTTCTCCATGTTCGCCAATCTGCCTGCAGAGCTGCCGGTCTTCATCATGAATATCAATAGCCGTTTGAAGAATCATCTTTTTTAAATCTGAGACCGGTAATTTACTATTTTCCAACAGCTTATCAAGAATATGATTGAGCGCCCAGGATAGATTTACGGCGGTCGGCCGGGAGGAATTCAGATAGTTCGCCGCTTTATTTGCTGCCTCAAAAAACTCATCAAACCGGTCGGTTTCGTTGTTACGCACTGCGAGGTATAATCCATAGGCACCCGTTATTCCAATTGCAGGAGCACCGCGCACTTTCAGCTGTTTAATCGCCTCCCACACATTCTCTGCCGTATTCAAATCTATATACTCTTCCTTTCCGGGAAGTTTAGTTTGATCGATGATCGTCAGCTGATCATTCTGCCAAATGATTGATTGATATAATTCCTTTCCGTTATTCATTTATAAGATCCTGTTATCGTTGTATTAGCCTGAGTTGATTAAAAAATGGCAAAAGCTGTTCAAGTATCCTGCCTTCGATTTGTGTAGGTGGTGTCTGCTCATTTGAGCAAGAATGCGATGGATGTAAAAACTCACCGGCCGAATCTATGATTACTATGACAAAACAATGCGGACATTGGTTCTTGTAGAGAATTAGATCTGAGATTTGAGTTACCCACACAAATCAACTCAGAGCCAAATTAAACTATTCATTCTTACGATTAAATTAAAAGAACCTCGAATTGTGGAACGTCATTTCAGCTTTTCTTCTCAATCCGCTTCAGCGTTTCGGAAATCTCTTTCAACAACGGTTCAAGCGTGTGAACATTCCCTGAATTATCAAAATCCCCGGAACGGTTGTACGTAATCTCATCCCTCTGCTCAAGAACCATTTGCCGAAACTCCGCTGCATGAAGAATTCCCAGAAGTTTCATATCCCCGTCCGCTGAAGAACTTTGCCCGGCTGTTTCCACCTTCAGTATACTCAGGCCAAAGTATTTCAAAAGCGGTCCCTCTTTAAATGTCAGGTCCTGGATTTTATCCAGCGGAATCGTTCGTTCGGTGGTAACAAGTACACCTTTCTTGAAGTGAAGTGCCCGGGTGGTGAGTTCACAGTAGAGATTTTCAAAATATTTATTAAGATAGTACCTGCCCAGTATCAGCCAGAGTGGAATCAATACAATCCCAAAAATGGTGATTGCCATTGTTCCAGTCACAACTACATTAATATAGGTTTTAAGCCGTGGTTCAAACGTTGCTTCAAAAAGCTGCTTCACCCTGCTTTTTTTATTCTCTGCCATTTCACGATTCCCTTTTTGGTTTGATTGATTGAGTCCACTCCGAAAAGTCAGATAAAGAACGGACCTTTTTAACAACCTTAAATAATTTAGGTTTTTCTTTCGGACTCACCCTGCATCCGAGGCTGTCCAAAAAGTAGATCAACTCACAATCAAGCTTAAATAATTTAGACATTAGATCCCTCTCTATTTGTATAGAGAGGGAAATAGGGTGAGTCGGAACATAGACCCTAAATTATTTAAGCGATGTACGATGAAAGCAACCTTTTTGAACAGGCTCGGTTAAATGTCTAAATTATTTAAACTTGTGTCATTAATTTTCAGAACGTATGACTTTTCGGGATGTGCTCATAAATTAAATACTTTGACTTTTCAGACTTCACCATTTTCACTGAAACCTTCTAAAATTTTGAACTCAAATAAAAACTATTTTGCTCATCATAGTAAATGCATTTCCACTAAAACTGTTAAAATTGATATTTGACTGATGCATAATTTAACTGCCGAACAGATTATTCAAACCTTGCAGCTGGAACAACATCCCGAAGGCGGGTATTTTCGTGAAACTTACAGGAGTTCTGAACATTTCAAACCAAATGACCATAGTAATGCATTTCCATCGGACCGTCCCTATTCTACCGCCATCTATTACTTGTTAAAAAAGGACCAGATGTCAAAATTTCACCGTATTCGCTCGGATGAAATCTGGCATTTTCATGCCGGATCTCCAGCCACGATTCATATTATCCATCCCGACTCTTTGTATGAAGCGCGATATCTTGGTCCTGATATTCAAAATGGCCAGTACTTTCAGCATGCGGTGCCGGCTCAAAGCTGGTTTGGTGTTACGATTGACGAATCAGGGAGTTTCATGCTGGCAAGCTGTACTGTTTCTCCCGGTTTTGACTTCAAAGATTTTGAAATGGCAGACGCCTACCGGCTCAGACAGGCGTTTCCCGAACACAGAGCAATTATCGAAAAGCTGACCTGAATAAAATGTATCCGATCGGATGGTTACGTCAGCTCACCGGCTGCGTCTTTGAGAGCATCAATCCGAACTCTGCCATGCGAGGCGTACCAATACACCTCACCATGGTATAGAAGTATAAGCTGGGGTGATTCATGGCGAATTCCCGTTTTTTCAGAGATATATGCTGACAATGACCGGTTAGTAACTACATCAATAAGGTGAAACCGAAGAGTATCCTGCAGCTTATCTATCCCCGATTCCAGGCTGTTTTGAGCTATAAATGAGATGCCGCAGCGGTTACTGTGCTTATAAATTGCATGCGCATTTTCGGTATCACTGAACAGTGCATCTATTTCACGGGTTGACTGTGGCAGATTCCAAAGCGAATGATACTGACCGCCCATTTGTGTAAAACTTTTAAGTGAATCTAAAATACCCATTTAGTCAAATTTGTTTTGTAGTACATCAATTAAAAAAATAGTTTTCACAAACAATGATTTCCTTTTCCGGCAAAAAATCCTCACGAGAAGCTTACATTTATCCATTGGCAGATCACACATCAAAGACCGGGCTTATACTATGGGTTTCCTGGCCCCCTTCACTGCTGAGAAGTAATCTTTTTTAAGAATTTAAAGGCGCTCACGCCGGATAGTTCATCACGAAATGTTAATGTTAATCTCTGGCAAAAAGTTAAACTGAAGCTCCTTGCTTCCACGATAACCCCTGAAGAGCAACCGCCTCATTCAAAAATTCAATACCGAGCCCTTCCCGGATCAATTCTGGCTGATCATCCGTTAGATCCACAATAGTGGTTTCCACACCGGAGAGCTCCTTCTGGTGATCTACTACAAGATCCACAACTTTATCAAACCTGCTTAGGTAGAGCTCACGGTCGTCCCCGTCGGGCTGGCCATTTTCAACGTCCGGCATTTTTGCTGTGATTGCCATAATCGGCCGGCCCAGTTCCTGAATGGTTTCCAGGCAGATGGGGTAGTTCGGCACACGAATACCCACCGTTCGCTTTTTAGGGTGGGTCAGCAGTCTCGGCACCTCACGGGTTGCAGGTAAAATAAATGTATAGGGGCCCGGGATAAGGCGTTTGATAAGTTTAAAATTGTCATCCGAAAGGTTTGCGAACGTCGATGCATGTTCCAGGCTGTGGCACATTACAGAAAGATGGTCCCTTTTCCCCATCTGGCGGATTTTTCGAATGCGCTCCATCCCACTTTTATTTTGATAATCGCAAACAAGTGCATACTGGCTGTCGGTGGGGATAACCAGGACTCCCTCGTCCAGCAGTACATCAACGAGTTCAAAAATCTGTTTTCTTTTCGGACTATCCGGATTAATTTTAATACGTTCGCTCATGAGATGTACATCTGTTTAAGGTTAGTTGTGATAGCGGATTGTTTGAAAAAAATGTGGCGGTTTCATACAAACCAGTTATACTACATTAATAACATAGATTTTGATGTTTGTCAACGATAACTTTTTTATCTGTGTTCAGACAAACGAACAATTAACCTAAATAAATCCAGAGATAATGAAGACCAATATTAAAGCCTGGTGGCTCGGACATTCAGCGTTTAAACTGGTATCGCAAAATGGTACAACAATATATATTGACCCGTTTTTGTCGCAAAATCCGTCAACACCCGAAAAATTTAAAAATCCGGATGATGCCGATATCATTTTGCTTACTCACGGTCATGAAGATCATGTTGGTGATACGCTGGAAATAGCAAAGCGAACAGGCTGCAAAGTTGCGGCACAGGTCGAGCTCTCTCACCTTCTTAAAAAGCACGGCCTTGATGAAGAACAGCGGATAGAATTTAATAAAGGAGGATCGGTTGATTTTGAGGATTTCTCAGTAACCATGGTAAATGCCAATCACAGTTCATCTTTCCAGGGTGAATATGCCGGGGAATCTGCCGGACTTATCCTTTCATTTGATGATGATATTGCCTTTTACCATATGGGAGACACCAATATTTTCAGCGATCTCGAAATATACCGGGACATCTACCAACCACATGTCGCAGCAGTTCCAATTGGTGATTACTATACAATGGGACCACAAGAAGCTGCCATCTGCTGCGAAATGCTCAATCCAAAGCTTGTCGTGCCAATTCACTACGGTACATTCCCGGTACTGACCGGCACACCGGAAGAATTTGAGACATTTGTTGAAGAGTATTCAGATGCAGAGGTTGCAGTTCCCGAACCGGGGGACCAATTTCTTGGAAGTTAGATTGTTCTGAATTTGTATACCTGAAACACCTCTTATAGTTAGTATCCGGCCGGCTTTGCACACGCGAAGTCGGTTTTTTTTATTTGTCAGACATATGCATTCAGTATAAAAAATATCACCACGCCGGTAACCGATACATACAGCCATATTGGCAAGGTCCACATCGATACTTTCCGATGGGTTTTAAATTTTCCTGAGAAAGCAAAATAATAACTGGTAAGAACCAGCGGTACAACAAAAGCGGAGAGAATAATATGGGAAATCAGAATGAAGAAGTATACCGGCCGTATCCAGCCCTCTCCCGGGAAAGGTGTATGACCAACAAAATTATGGTAAAGGAGATAACTGACCAGAAAAAGTGATGATGTAATAAAAGCTGTAAGCATCAGCTTCATGTGAGCCAGGTATTTTTTCTTTTTAATAGCTACAAATCCGGAAATAATAAGAATAGTGCTTGCGCTATTTAGCAGAGCATTTAGTGCCGGCAGCTGGGCTACCCAGGGTGCTGTGGTTTCAGAAGTTTCACGAAAATAGATCAGCCATATTAAAAACAAAAATGCCAAAACACTGATTAACAAAATCAGACCCAGGGCTTTTTTTATGCTGATTTCTTTAAGAAACCGGACTGTTAGTTGTTCACTTAACGATCTATCCATTTTGGGGCTTATTCATTACATTTAGGAAATCTGACGCACAAAAATAGTCAATATCCAGAAAGAAATTTTAACAAAAAATGAAACTATATTCGTTTCAGAATTTCTCTACTTTATCTACCTGCTGTACTCTATTACCCTAAACTCATACAATCCATCATCTTTTTGATTTACTTTTATATTAAAGGAAATCATTGCCGGCTATTTTATAAAGTATCTATCTTGCTCACGCTTTTTTTGCGCATTTATAACAAGAGTATACTATATTTATGCACCGCTGACCAAGCTGCTATTGCAACTGGAACTGATCTATTTAGAATGATTTTAAATAGGTTTGGACGCGCAGTGGAGGTATGTTCGTTAATAAATTTTCGGTACTTTCTTCCCAACTTTTAGTTGGCTTATTACTGCAATCATATAACTGGTAATATTTATACCCTTTATGGCTCAGATTTTCCCAAAGTGGACAAATGAAGCTCCACGCAGAATCCTTATTGGTACAATCATTATTTTAAACGCTGCTGTGTTCGGTGTTTGGTATTTTTTTTCCCCCGAATTCACCCAGGTTGGCTACGCCCCTGAACAACCCGTGCCTTTCAGTCATCAACTGCATGCAGGCCAGCTTGGAATGGATTGCCAATATTGCCACACGCAGGTTGCAGAATCTAAGCATGCAAATATACCTGCAACGCAAACCTGCATGAATTGCCACAATCAAATTCAAACAGACAGCGAAAACCTGCAACCCGTACGTGATAGCTGGGAAAATGATGAACCTATTGAATGGGTCCGTGTACACATGTTACCCGACTATGCTTACTTTAACCATTCTGCTCACGTAAACGTTGGCGTGGGATGCGAATCGTGTCACGGCAGGATTGACCGGATGGAAGTTGTCTACCAGGCTGAGCCTTTAAGTATGGGCTGGTGTCTCGACTGTCACCGCGAACCCGAGAAACATGTACGCCCGGTAGATGAAGTTACAACGATGGGCTATGAGGTTGAAAATCAAATTGAAATGGGCCTCGAACTGGTAGCAAAACAAAATATCAATGCCCCTACCTACTGCCAGGCCTGTCATTATTAAATACCTGATCTGAATTGAACCCGACATTCCAAACTGTTTCAAATTAATTTTTCCATAAAGAATGAGTGATCAAAAGACGAACGATACCACTTACTGGAAAAGCCTGAATGAGCTCGCCAAGAACAAAGAGTATAAAAAATATGCCGAGCGGGAATTTCCGGAAGATGCATCGGAACTGACCGACCAGGTCTCAAGGAGAAGTTTCCTTCGGGTAATGGGGGCTTCAATTGCTCTTGCAGGTTTTGCATCCTGCCGTAAACCCGTTCAAAAAATAATTCCCTATTCTAAACAGCCGGAAGACCAGGTAATCGGCATTCCAGACTATTACGCAACCAGCATGCCATTTCTGGGTGCAGTTACGGGCTTATTGGTTGAAAACAACGAAGGGCGTCCCTCCAAGATCGAAGGAAATACCGAACACCCTGCAAGTGGCGGAAAAACAAACATATACCACCAGGCTGCAATGCTCGGGATGTACGATCCCGACCGCTCGCGATCACCCCGAAATAATGGTGAACAAGCATCATACAGTGATTTTGCTTCCTTTGCCTCTTCACATTTTGAAGATGTAAACAGAAACATCCTTTTTATTAGTGAAGCCAACTCTTCTCCTACTCTTCAGCGACTCAAGGAAAGTACCGGTGAGCAGTTTCCAAACTCCCGATGGGTAACATTCGAGCCTTTCGGTGACGACAACCGCCTTGAAGGTGCTAATATGGCATTTGGTCAGCGCTTAAGGGCCATACCTCATTTTGATAATGCTGACGTTATCGTCTCTTTTGATGACGATTTCATGACGCCATCTGAGCACGCTAACAGTGTAGAGAATTCCCGCCGGCTAACCGCTGCACGCAAAGTTCGGAGTACCGACGACTCAATGAACCGCATTTATATGGCGGAAAGCGGCTTTTCTATTACAGGAGGATTTGCTGATCACCGCCTGCGTTTGAAAACGTCCGAAATTGAAGCTCTTGTTTTTGCACTTGCAGGCAGGCTCGCTGAGGATGTAAGCGGACTATCCGCATTTTCGGGCTACAGAAACGACTTGACCGGCCATGCATGGGTTGAAACTCTTGCACAGGAATTGCTCGATAACAGTGAAAACAGTCTTTTATCGGCTGGTCAACACCATAAACCATCTGTAC
The DNA here is from genome assembly GCA_041686215.1 of Balneolaceae bacterium. Lineage (GTDB taxonomy): Bacteria > Bacteroidota > Rhodothermia > Balneolales > Balneolaceae > SW132. Next base: position 33,745 of record JAWLEH010000010.1, read on the forward strand.
ATGCGGCCATTGCGGCAATGAACAGTGCTCTGGGCAATATCGGTAATACTGTTACATTCCACGATCTGCCTCATCAAGGAAACGAATCATCAATAACCGCATTTGCGGATGCAATCAACCAGGTGCAGGCAGGAAATTACGATACAGTAGTAATTATAGGTACTAACCCCGCATTTACTGCTCCTGCAGATCTCCGGTTTTCCGATGCACTGACCAATGTTGAAACCAAAATTCATCTTTCAGAATATGTGAACGAAACTTCCGCTCTATGCGACTGGCATGTGAACAGGGCACATTTTTTGGAAGCATGGGGCGACGGACGGTCCTATTCTGGAGAATTATCAATTATACAACCACAAATACAGCCTCTTTTTGATGGAGTTAGTGAAATAGAATTTTTACATACTATACTAACAGGTGACTCCGGCAGTGGTTATGATCTTGTACAGGAAACCTGGGATGATGTATTTACGGGTGACTTTAACAACCTGTGGGAACAGGTACTGCATGATGGCATCTTTGCCGAATCTGGTTTTGAAGAGACAAATGTATCACTGAGCGGCAATTTTGGTGATGAAATATCTCCCCTGCTTGAAACATCCATTACAGACGGCATTGAAATCACTATAAAACCAGATCCAAGGCTGTTTGATGGAAGATTTGCCAACAACAGCTGGCTTCAGGAACTGCCCGATCCAATGACCAAAATCACTTGGGATAATGTTGCCCTGATGAGTCCTGCCACCGCAGAATCTCTTGGGCTGCCCCGTGAGCGAAGTTTCAGCAGTAATGACGTTCCGGTTGTCAGAATATCTGCCGGGGATGAAACGATAGAAATTGCTGCCTGGGTACAGCCCGGTCACGCAGACAACGCAATAACACTTTATGCTGGATACGGCCGCGAAAATATCGGCCGTGTGGCTGATGGCGTGGGCGTGAATATTTACCCCCTACGCACATCAAACGCACCGTACTACAGGCCGGCTGATGTTGAAGCAACCGGACAGACCTACGAAGTTGCCTGTGTTCAGGATCATCACAACCTGGAAGGCCGCGACATGGTACGTGCAGCCACGCTTGATGAATATCGTGAGAATCCTAATTTCTCTTCTTACGAAAGTGTTCACGGCTATGAAGTGCCCGGTATTAAAGAAGCCGAGCTTGATGGTGATGACAATCTGGCTGAAGGTGGACCTATATCGCTGTTCGACGAAAAGTATGGACCTGATTACCAGCCCCAGTGGGGAATGTCTATTGACCTGAATGACTGTTTCGGGTGTGGCGTATGTACCATTGCCTGCCAGGCGGAAAACAACATTCCTGTTGTTGGTAAACGGGAAGTGAAACGTCGGCGTATTATGCACTGGATCCGTACCGACCGTTATTATGAAGGAGATGAGGATAATCCAGGCGTGTATCATCAGCCGGTTCCGTGTATGCACTGCGAGCTGGCACCCTGCGAACAGGTTTGCCCGGTAGCTGCAACTGTTCATAGCGAAGATGGAATGAACCAGATGACCTATAATCGTTGTATCGGAACCCGCTATTGTGCCAACAACTGCCCTTTCAAAGTTCGGCGATTCAACTTCTTCAATTATACCAAAGAGTATTTAACGACCGGTGATGATCCCGAAATCATTCAGATGGCAATGAATCCGGAGGTAACAATACGTTTCCGGGGAGTGATGGAAAAATGCAGTTATTGTGTTCAGCGGGTTAATCGTGCCAAAATTGACAGCCGTAAAGAAACCGGATCAAGAAAACCGGCTGATGGGACCGTTCAAACGGCATGTCAGCAGGCCTGTCCTGCAGATGCCATCCAGTTTGGGGACCTCACCGACCGTGAAAGCGTGGTTTCACAAACGAAAATGAACGAAAGGAATTATGTAATGCTGGAGGAGTTGAACGTGCGGCCACGCACCTCCTACCTGGCAAAAATTCATAACCCGAACCCTGAATTAACTTAGTAACAGCTGAGAAATTTAATCAAGCAAGTTATTTAATCGCAAGAATTTAAACATGAGCAAAACGTACGAATACGTTCCTGAACCGGCACTGGTAAAGGGGAATCACGACTTCAGCAGTATCAACTCCCTGATCACGGACATCAATCTGCGGCCAACGCCAAAAGGATGGTATATAGCCTTTGGCCTGTCTAACCTGTTGTTATTTGTTCTGCTTTTTTCAATCGGCTACCTGATTTGGGAAGGAACCGGAATCTGGGGCCTGAACCAACCTGTAGGTTGGGGGTGGGCCATTATTAACTTTGTATGGTGGGTAGGTATTGGCCATGCTGGCACGCTTATCTCCGCCATTCTTTTCCTGTTCCGGCAGGATTGGAGAACGGCCATTAACCGCTTTGCAGAGGCCATGACCATTTTTGCCGTTATGTGTGCCGGAATTTTTCCGGCAATTCACGTAGGCCGTATCTGGGTGATTTACTGGGTGTTCCCGGTTCCCAACTCTATGGCAATGTGGCCTAACTTCAACAGCCCGCTGCTATGGGACGTATTTGCGGTATCTACCTATTTCACCGTTTCACTCCTGTTCTGGTATGTAGGGCTTGTACCTGATTTTGCGACACTCAGGGATCGCATCAAAAGTAAAATGGGAAAAATGATTTACGGAGTCGCCGCCCTTGGCTGGAGAGGAAGTAACCGCCACTGGTGGAACTACGAAAAAGCTTATATGATCCTGGCCGGACTTGCAACACCACTGGTGCTGTCCGTTCATACAATTGTATCGTTTGACTTTGCCGTATCCATTATACCCGGCTGGCATACCACCATTTTTCCGCCCTACTTCGTTGCCGGTGCCGTATTCTCGGGTTTTGCCATGGTATTAACGCTGATGATCATCTGCAGGAAGATTTATAAGCTTGAAGATATCATGACCGTAGACCACATTGAGAAAATGAACCTGATCATCCTTGTTACGGGTTCTATGGTTGGTTTTGCGTATTTGATGGAGTTTTTTATAGCATGGTATGGCCAGGTAGAGTACGAAAAAGCAATCTTTATCCTGCGGGCTACCGGCCCCTACGCATGGGCTTACTGGATCATGATTACATGTAATGTATTGTCACCTCAGTTTTTCTGGTCCAAGAAACTCAGAAGAAACGTTGCCTTTACATTCTTTATCTCTATTGTTGTGAACATCGGTATGTGGTTCGAGAGATTTGTGATTACTGTTACGTCTCTCTCTACCGATTACCTGCCGTCATCCTGGGGATACTTCTCCCCTACTATATGGGACGTTCTCACATATGTAGGTACATTTGGCCTGTTTTTCACTTTCTTTCTTCTGTTCCTTCGCTTTATGCCAATGGTTGCGGTTGCAGAGATTAAAGGTGCAATGCCCCAGGCTGATCCGCATAATTACGACCCCGAAACCGGCGACTACTCCCCTCAGGAGATAGAGATTCCCGAACCCAACAAAGAATCTGTATAACTATGAGTACTGAATCTTCAAATAACGAGATCTACGGAATTCTGGCAGAGGTCAGAAATCCCAAAGAGCTGATCGATATTGCACGTACCGTCAATAAAAACGGGTACAAAAAGTACGATACGTTCAGCCCATTCCCCATTCATGGAATTGATAAGGCCATGAGCCTGCAAAAGTCAAAGCTTGGATGGATCGTTTTAGGTCACGGGCTTTTGGGTTTTGCCGGGGCCTTAGCCATGATCTATTTTATGATGGTATATGATTATCCGCTCAACATAAGCGGGAAGTCACTGATGAATATCCCGGCCTGGATTCCTGTCACATTTGAGCTCACCATCCTTTTGTCGGCATTTGGAGCTGTATTTGGCATGTTTTTTCTCAATGGGCTCCCCAGGTTGAACCATCCACTGTTTACATCAGATAATTTTAAGAAAGCTACAAACGATGGATTTTTTATCTGCATAGAAGCGGATGACCCACAGTTTGAGCCTGATAAAGTGCGCAACCTGCTTACCGAAGCCGGTGCAACACAAATCGAAGAGATTCGTGATGACTCCTGATTTAACCGTATCCATACCAAGAAGATTTTTATAATTATGAGATTGTCTACATCACATTTCGCCTCTATGCTTTTCCTGTCGGTGCTACTGATGGGATGCCGCGGCCAAATATCGGAGAAGCCTCCGGTCAGCCCGCAACAAAATATGCAGTTCCAGGAACGTTTTAATGCCCAGGAAGAAAATCCATTCTTCGCGAATAACATGTCTATGAGACCGCCGGTTGACGGGACAATTGCGCGCGGAAAAATGCGCCAGGACAGTGAGCTGTATGAAGGCCGCGACGAAAACGAGGAATTTGTAACTGAAAATCCACTTGAGGTTACCAGATCATTCCTATACCGGGGCAAAGAACGATACGATATTTATTGCGCTCCCTGCCATGGTGAAGTAGGTGACGGACAGGGAATTATTATGACAGGCGAGTACGGATATGTTCCGGCCCCAAGTTTCCACAGGGATGCCAGCTACGATATGCCCGACGGACAGTTCTATTCAGCCATCACAGAAGGAATCCGAAGCATGCCGGCCTATAACACCCAAATCAAGGTAGAAGACCGATGGGCTATTGTTTCCTATATTCGAGCTCTTCAGCGCAGCCAGAATGTACCTGAGAGCGAAATTAACGAATTCGACATCGATCTTGCCAGTCTCGAAGAAGAATTCCTCGAAGAGCAGCAGCGAGAAGAAGAGATGGCTGAAGCAGAACAAGGTTCTGATTCGGAAGAAGAGGTATCCGCTGAACGGGGCGAGCGTCTTTACACAGCCAACGCATGCCAAACCTGCCACTCTCTGGACGGTTCGAGGCTTGTAGGGCCAAGTTTTGCCGGACTGTTCGGTAGTGAACGACAATTTGAAGATGGAAGCTCAGCAACGGCCGACGAAGACTATATTATCGAATCCATTACAAATCCTGGTGCAAAAGTGGTTGAAGGATACGATAATGCCATGGCGCAGTATGATTACCTCTCTGAAGGGGAACTGCAGTCCCTCGTGGAATTTATCAAAGCACAATCAGATAACTAACGAACAGCGAAAGATCTTATTCAATGGCTTCACACAGTCCAAAACTTACCGATTCTGTTCAACTACCATCACAGGTTGATCTCACGAAAATCTTTTTCGGCGCAGGTATTGCCGGATTGATTGCAAGTAGTGTGGGATATTTTCTGAATACCGAGCAATTTTTCTATTCATATCTTACCAGCTTTACTTTTTTTACCAGTTTTGCCCTGGCGTCGCTCATTTTGGTAATGATTCATCATATCACTAAATCCTCCTGGGCCACGGTTCTGCGACGGATACCGGAGACCTTTGCTTCCAATCTGTGGATATGGGGAATTTTCTTTATCCCGATACTTTTTGGCCTGGGCAGCCTTTATCACTGGACACATCCCGATTACGTACAGGGAGATCCCATCATGGAAGGCAAGGTACCCTACCTGAATATCCCTTTCTTTGTGGTGCGCCAGTTTATCTATTTTGGCATCTGGGGATATCTTGGTTATAAACTTCATAAAGTGTCGGTTGATATGGATCGCACCAATGACTGGGGTCTCACATCAGTCCTCAGGAACATCAGTGCACCCGGAATCTTGATATTTGCCATAACAGTAGCATTTGCAAGCTTCGACTGGCTGATGTCGCTCGATGCACACTGGTTTTCCACCATGTTTGGAGTTTATTTTTTTGCAATGAGTTTTCAGGCACTCTTCCCGGCCCTGCTGTTGATAACCTTTTGGCTGCACAAAAATGGAATTCTAAAAAATACCATTACCAAATCTCATATCTACGACCTCGGAGCCTGGTTTTTTGGCTTCACAGTATTTTATGCATACATCGCATTCAGCCAATTCTTGTTAATCTACTATGCCAATATTCCCGAAGAAACCTTGTGGTTTTATCACAGACTCGAGGGGAGCTGGGCCTTTATCACATACAGTCTTGTCATCGGGCGATTTGTTCTCCCGTTTGTACTGCTCCTGAACCGTGACAGGAAACATAATAAAACTCTGTTAGTTGTATGCTCGGTTCTGATTATTCTGATGCACCTGATTGAGCTGCACTGGATTGTAATGCCGGTACTACACCATCACGGAATGGCTCTGAGCTGGCTTGATATTACGACACTTATAGGGCTTGGAGGTATTTTTATGGGACTCTTTTTTAAAAGCCTCAGCAAACATAATATCGTGCCGGTTAACGATCCCAAACTTGCTGATTCGCTCGACAAGCACTACCACCAATAATCGTTTGAAGGACAACTGCTGTTATGAGTAACGACTCCAAAAATTTTACGCTTGAAGAAAAGACCAAAATCGCTCTCGAAGCATCTTCCGGCGATCAGGGTAAAATCATCAATCTTGCAGAAAAGCACGGTGTAACGGTTGAAGAAATTGAAAAATGGATGCGCGAAACCGGTGTTAAAAACGTTACATCTCCGGAAGTCGATGATGAAGAATCCGTAAATATCGTCGCAACAGACCAGTTTGCAAGCGATTACGATTTTGGGGCCACCCCGGATACCCTGAATTACAATCGGCTTTTTTTCTGGACTATTTTCGGTACATCCATAATTCTTCTTTTCATAGTTTCTATTTTTTATGTGTATGATTACACCTTTCAGGGTGTTGGGCAACAAAATTCCGACTCAAGCCAATACTATGAAATTGAAACATTACAGGAAAATGATCGTGAGCGTCTCAATTCTTTTGGAATTGTTGACCTCGAAGAAGGTGTTTACAGGATTCCAATCGACAGTGCCATTACAAGAATGGTTGAAGAATCAGAATAAATGTAGGATCCTATGAAAACATATACACTGAAAATAGTTGTTAGTCTTTCAGTGTTCCTGTTTGTTAATACGGCGTACGGACAGCTAAACCAACAAAAACCGGCTCAGCTTGATAATGTTGGTGTGGATGAAAAACTGGGCGAATCTATACCAATGGATCTCCGGTTTGTTAATTCAAGTGGTGAAACGGTTAAACTTGCGGATCTTATTGAAGAAGATAAACCTGTACTGTTAAACCCGCTTTATTATGAATGCCCTACACTCTGCGGTCTCGTAATTGATGCCGTGTTTAATGTAGTTGAGGATTTGAAATGGAACCCTGGTGAAGACTACACGATTATTTCGTTTAGTATTGATCCGGATGAAGATTCATCGCACGCAAAGCGTAAAAAGAATGAAATAATGGAAGACCTTGGCCGTGACGGGGCTGAACAGGGCTGGCATTTTTTAACCGGCAGTGAAGAATCGATCCGTGAACTTACCAATGCGGTTGGTTTCCGGTACCAGTATGATGAAGAAACTGATGAGTATATGCATATGGCAAGTATCATGCTCATCAGCCCGGAAGGCGTTATCACTCGTTATCTATACGGGCTTGATATGAAGGAGTTCGATCTTCGTAATGCGCTCTACGAAGCCGCAGAAGGTAAGATCGGATCTACGATTGAAAAGGCCGTTTTATACTGTTATACCTACGATCCCTCTTCGCAAAGCTATGTGCCCGTTGCGATGAATATAATGAAGCTTGGAGGCTTGGCTACCATGCTGATTCTGGGTATATTTCTAACTATTTTATGGCGGCGCAACAGCGGCACCACCGAACCACCTAAAATTGAAATTCAGGAATGAATAGACTCATCGAATATATGCTTCCTCCGGCCCGCAATTCTGCTGCCGGGGAAACAGACGCGTTATTTGCTTTCATAAACATTACCAGCTTCATTCTCCTTGCAGGAATCACCTTTGCAATCCTCTATTTTGCATGGAAGTACAGGAGAAAATCAGATAATGATGTAACACCGGTAATTACACATAACAGCAAACTGGAAATTACCTGGTCAGTCATTCCACTGATACTTGTTATGATTGTGTTTGGCTGGGGCTTTACCGGGTACATGAACCTTTCTACTCCGCCTGACGATGCATACGAGATACGCGTAGTTGGTAAAAGCTGGTTATGGGAGTTTCACTACGAAAATGGAACCACCAGTGTTAACGAAATGAACGTACCGGTTAACCGACCGGTTAAATTGGTGATGAGTTCCGATGATGTAATTCACTCCTTTTTTGTGCCTGATTTTCGCGTAAAGCGAGACGTTCTACCCAATCGCTATTCCTCACTCTGGTTTGAAGCTTCTGAGGTTGGGGAGTCGATCATCTTCTGTACCGAATATTGCGGCACTCAGCATTCTAACATGGATGCGGTTGTCAATATCATGCCACAGGATGAATTTGATGAGTGGCTTGAAGCAGGCGACACTATTGATGAAGACATGCCCCCGGCCGAACGGGGTGAGGCCTTGGTCACCCAGAATGGCTGTACAGCATGTCACTCTGCCGACGGCTCAGACGGTGTGGGGCCCTCTTTTGCCGGTCTTTGGGAAAGTGAACGAAACTTTTCTGACAGTGAATCCACTACTGCCGACGAAAACTATATTCGCGAAAGTATCCTCGAACCCAATGCTAAAATTGTAGAAGGCTACGATGGGGTTATGCCCTCTTACCAGGGTGTAGTTGACGATCAGCAGATCGATGACATTATTGAGTATTTAAAAACATTAGATTAAGATCATTATGGCTACGACCGACGCATCTAACATTAAACGATTACAGGTTGAGCGTTTCAAACCTGACGAATCTCCAAAAGAACACTATCTGAACGCAGAGAAAGGCCTGTGGTCCTGGTTAACAACCGTAGACCATAAGAGAATCGGGTTAATGTATCTTGCCTCAATAGCCCTGTTTTTCCTGTTTGGTGGTATTCTCGCTCTTGTGCTGCGAACAGAGCTACTGACACCTGCACGAAATTTTATTGATGCTGATGTCTATAACCAGATCTTTACCCTTCACGGGGCCATCATGATCTTCTTTTTCCTGGTGCCGTCTGTTCCTGCAGCATTAGGTAACTTTATTTTACCGCTTCAGCTGGGGGCCAAAGATGTTGCTTTTCCAAGGCTTAACCTCGCAAGTTTTTACATATATACGCTTGGGTCAATATTCACGCTAATTGCAATTTTCACAGGCGGCGTTGATACTGGATGGACATTCTACACACCTTACAGTGCTGAAACCAGCACAAATGTTTTAATGATGACGCTCGGGATTTTCATCCTTGGATTTTCATCTATACTCACAGGCGTCAACTTTATTGTCACGATTCATAAAATGCGAGCCCCGGGTTTAACCTGGAATAAATTACCCTTGAATATCTGGGCGCTTTACGCAACCAGTATCATCCAGGTGCTTGCCACGCCGGTGCTTGCTATCACTCTTCTGCTTTTAACAATGGAGAGAGCACTCGGAATTGGTATTTTTGATCCAAATCTTGGAGGTGACCCGGTGCTCTACCAGCACTTTTTCTGGTTCTATTCCCACCCTGCCGTTTATATTATGATTGTTCCCGGGTTTGGTGTGATATCAGAGGTTATTTCAACCTTCTCACGTAAAACAATTTTCGGTTACTGGGCCATCGCTCTCTCCTCACTTGCCATTGCCTTTATCGGATTTCTTGTGTGGGGCCACCACATGTTCACCGCCGGTCAGTCATCACTGGCAAATATGGTGTTTTCATTCCTGACTTTTCTTGTAGGAATCCCCACCGGAATTAAAATATTCAACTGGCTTGCCACCATGTACAAAGGATCTATCGATCTGAAATCCCCCATGCTTTACGCCATGGTATTTCTTTTCTTGTTTACCATCGGTGGTTTTACCGGAATTATGCTTGGTGCCTTAGCCGTAGACATTCACCTGCATGACACCTATTACGTAGTTGCTCACTTTCACTATGTGATGATGGGTGGAATGGTAATGGCCTTTCTTGCCGGCATTCACTACTGGTGGCCAAAAATGTTTGGCAAAATGTATAGTGAATTCTGGGCCAAAATTGCGTGCGGAATCATATTCATTGGCTTCAACATGACCTTCCTTCCCCAGTTCATTATGGGATCTCAGGGGATGCCACGACGTTACTACAACTATATTGATCAGTTTCAGCCGTTTCACCAATTTTCTACAATCGGCTCCTACGTTTTAGGCGTTGGATTTCTTATAATTGCGGCTTACATGATACATTCCCTGCTTCGTGGTAAAGAAGCAGGGTCAAACCCGTGGGGCAGCCGCGCGCTGGAATGGCAAACATCGTCGCCTGCACCGCACCATAACTTCGAACACACGCCGGTTATTATTAACGGACCCTACGACTACCACAAACCGATGTCGGAATTTCAGCTTGGTATTGCTCATTCACACAATGGCCATCACGAAGGCGAGCATGTGGGCGCAGAAACAGAAACAGCTTCAGAAAAAGCATAAATCTTATAAAAACTGATGTCTCAATCTTCTCCCGTTAAAGATAAACCAAAACACGTAAAACATTATTTTGTTGATTCAGATCAGCAATTTGAAGCGTCCAAAATGGGGATGTGGGTGTTTTTGGTTACTGAAATTCTCTTTTTTGGTGGTCTTTTTGCCGCTTACATTGCATACCGTGCATGGTATCCTGATCTCTATATTGAGGCATCAACCGAGCTCGATACCTTCTGGGGAACCGTAAATACTGCAGTTCTTATTGGTAGTTCACTCACGGTAGCCATGGCTATTCGTTCAGCTCAGCTCGACCAAATCAAAGGGTTGATCTACAATCTTTGGATTACCATTAGTCTGGCAGTGGTATTTATGGTTATAAAATTTTTCGAGTATACCCATAAATTCGAAAAAGGCATCTTCCCCGGTGAATACTACACGTACGACGGCCTCGAACACGAAAAGGCAAATATCTTTTTCAGTATTTATTACATGATGACCGGACTACACGGTATTCACGTAATTGTCGGCATCGGATTAATGATTTGGCTTGTCGTTAAAGCCAAAAAAGGGGCCTTCAGCAGTCAGTATTACACACATGTTGAGATAACGGGTCTGTATTGGCACCTTGTGGACGTAATCTGGATTTTCCTCTTTCCACTACTTTATCTAATCGATTAAACCATACTTATTTCCTGACATGAGCGGACATCATATATCATCAGCTAAATTTTTGTGGGGCGTTGGCACATCCCTGTTTTTCTTAACATTTATAACTGTTGCCGTAACCTGGGTACAAATACCTGAACCCTGGAACATTTTTGTAGCCATTGCCATTGCCGTAGTTAAAGCTACCATTGTTCTTGCATTTTTTATGAACCTCTGGTGGGACAGTAAATTCAACAGTTTGCTATTTGCGATGTCTATCTTGTTTTTTATTCTGTTGATTGGCATTACGTTACTTGATACGTTATTCCGAAATGACCCTATACCATCGTTTTAACAGGCCTGAAGGCACATATTGATTGTATACTAAAGCCGCACCTTTTCCGTGCGGCTTTTTTTATCTCCGTTCGATATTCTATTTTAAAGCTGATAAACCAGCGTCTACTTTAATTAAACAATCTCTTTATGGTACAGCAGCCGCTCCTCATTGGTAATTTCGAAATCTACTCTGTGGAAACAGGGCGCTTCAGACTCGATGGCGGGGCTATGTTTGGCGTAGTTCCAAAAATCATGTGGAACAAAAAAGTTGAGGCAGACGAAAAGAACCGCATTTTAATGGCAACCCGCTGTTTGCTTATTCGTTCGAAGAAAAGCAAACGCACCTATCTTGTCGACAATGGTTGTGGAGACAAATTCAACGATAAGATGAGCCAGATTTACTCCCTTGATTTCGAGCACAGTAATCTTGAAACATCCCTGAATAAGCTTGGCGTATCACCAGACGAAATTACAGATATGGTGTTCACACATCTTCATTTTGATCACTGCGGTGGTACAACCACATACAGCGAATCAGGCGAACTGGTTCACCGTTTCCAAAATGCAACATACCACGTTAACAGCCGCCATTTTAAGACAGCTACCGCCCCCAATGCAAGGGAGAAAGCCAGTTTTCTGCCGGATAACATCCATCCAATTGCAGAGTCCGACAGATTAAACCTTGTGGATGACAATCATACATTTGAAGATGGATTCATAACATTACCGGCTGATGGCCACACAATCGGGCAACAACTTCCTGTTATCTTTGATGACCATCGAAAACTGGTGTACGGTGCCGACCTGATACCCACTCACGCACACGTCCCGCTACCATGGGTGATGGGATACGACATGTTTCCAGTACAAACGCTGAAGGAAAAGGAACCATTTTTAAAGAATGCTTCGTCAAAAGGATGGTACATTTTCCTTGAACACGACGCCATTAATGAATTAATTACGATTAAAGAAGCAGAGGGTAAATTTTCCGTTAAAGAAACTCTCTCAATAACAGATTTGATATAATTTAAATAAGAGTATTCAGTTAAGGTAACGTACTCAATTGTAAGCTGTACCACGCTATAGCAAACCGTATGGAACAATCTGAACAAAATAAGCCGGCCCAAAAGCTCGCCACACTAAACCGGATGCTTCGATCGGGCTTTAGTCGGTTGAAATTCCAAAAAAACTTCAGTTTTGCACTGATTCTGGCGGGACTGTTCTCGGCGGGCCTGACACTTTTCACTTTTCTGGAAAGCACATATTTCTATGATCCTGTTACAAAATTTACGGCTCTGGCAGGTATTCTTCTATTATCATTACTCGCGGCATTTTTTGTTAGCACTCGCTTTAAGCCTGAAAGTACAACGCAGTTTTCATCCCGGTTCTTGAACACTCTTGGTAAGGAGGGTGAACAAATCCTAAGCGCTCTCGATCTCAGCCGCCACTCGAACGGTGAAACTTCCGTTTTTCACCAGGCAGCAATTGATGCAAACCTTACGTCTGTTGAACCGGAAATCATTCAAACCCGGTTAAATGATTATTTGAAAAGAAGGCCCGAGAAAAGAGTATTTCGAGTGGCTTCAATTCTATCCGGTCTTTTTATTTTATCATTCGTCCTGACTGCACTCTCCTACCCTGACGCGACGCAGCGTACCGTAACAGCCTGGGAATCCTATGATAAACCAAATCCCTTTCAGTACACGGTATCACCCGGATCTACTACTGTAGAACAGGGGCAGGAGGTTACTCCATCTATTGAGTTTACTGGTGACAAGGTACCTGAAAATGTACTATTCGCATTCAAAACAACTGTTGAAGACCGGTATCGGGAACGCCCCATGCAGCGGTCGGATAATAACCGGTTTGAAGCAAGAACTCTGGAGGCATCCGCTTCCGTGGAGTACTACATAATCATGGACGATTTTGAGTCGGAACGATATGATCTATCGGTGGAAATACAACCTCGCTTCGAGCAGCTCATCACCACCGTAATCCCTCCTGATTATACTCAGCTACCGGAACGTGAACTTGAGTATCCTTTCACAAATTTATCCGTTTATCCCGGATCCGTTCTCCGAATTGATGGAGAGTTGAACAAACCGGTGTCTGAGCTCTCCCTCAGCATCGCTGAAGATACACTTCAGTTCACAGGCTCCGAACAGGATACGCTTAACCGGTTCCAGGCAGAAATTATCGCAGAAAACCAGGATACCCTCCGCTTTTTTATTAAAGATTTTGACGGTTTGCAGAATCAGAATCCCTATCAAACCATTTTAAATATACGAGATGATGAAAATCCGGTAGTTGTAGTTCGCGAACCGATGGCGGATACTATGATCAATGAACCGGAAGATCTCACCATAGTTTATGAAGCAACAGACGATTTTGGCCTGGAGGAGGCACAGCTTGCATGGTCACTTCAAAGGGCATTTGTAGATAGCCCCGAAGAGTCAGCCATGGACATTCCGGTTCCTCAAAACGGTGTAAATACGTCATATACCTGGAACCTCGATAATATGGATCTGCGTCCCAGAGACGTACTGCGTTTTCACATACGGGTGATGGACAATGATCAGATAGCGGGCGGAAAATGGGGGCGATCCGGTGAAATTGTAGTAAGGATTCCATCACTTGCTGAATTTTTTGATGAGATGGATTCATCGGAAAGAGACGTACAACAAGAGCTTGATAATGTATCGGAAAATTTCGATCAGATGAGTGACGAGTACGAGCGATTCTTGGAACGCTTGCGTCAAAATCCGGACGGAGGATTCGAAGAACAAGAGATGCTTGAAAATATATCAGAGCAGCAGGAACAGGTGGATGAGACCGTTGAACAAATGAAACAACAGTTTGAAGAACTTCGGAGAGAGGTAGGTGAAAACGAGTCGGTTTCCGAGGAGACTCAGCGCGCCTACAGGGAACTTCAGCAGCTGATGGAAGAGCTCGACGATCCGTCATTACAGGAAGCGCTCAGTGAGCTCAGGGAAGCCATGGAAAACATGAATCCCAATCAGCTTGAGCAGGCTATGGAGAATGTGGACTTCAATGAAGAGCTATACAAAGAACGACTCGAACGAACCCAGGAGTTGTTCAAAACATTGAAAATGAACAGTGACCTCGACAAACTTGCAGAACAGTATGAGGACCTTTCACAGAGGATGGATGGTGAAGGAGAGGATATGGATCAGATTCGCAGCGAAATGGAGTCGGCCGGTGAGGATATTGAAAAACTGTCTGAACAACTCGAGCGCCTGGACAGTAATCCCCCAAAACGTTCTGAAGAAGCACTGAAAGAACGAAAAGAGCAATCGCAGCAAACACTTGAAGAAGTTCGTGAGCAGATGGAAAATCTCGCACGCGAAATGGATGAGCGAATGCAGGAAGGAGAAACGGATCCCTCAGGTGAGATGCAGGAACAACAAGAACAGATGAGCCAGAAGATGCAGCAGGAGGCTGATAATATGCGCAAAATGCAGCAGGAGATGAACGGCCAGCAGCTCCAGGTTAACCTGCTTGCGCTTCAGCGAGCCCTGTACACGTTGCTTGAACTATCAGACTCACAGGAGTTCCTGACCAGAGATTCCCAGGAAACCTCACAACGAAGTGCCGGATTCGTAGACCTGGCGCGCCAGCAGCGATATGTGCGAGATCAGTTTGCAAGTGTAGCTGATTCAATCTTCCAGATATCGTCTGAAATACCCGGAGTTCCTAATCGTATTAATACGAAAAAAACAGAAGTGGAACGCACCCTCAGGCAGTCCGTTGATGAGATGGCCGAACGGAATCAGCGCAGGGCTACCATTGCATCGAGAGAATCCCTGGGCGGAATTAACGATCTCTCCTCCATGATTGCATCTTTGATTGATCAGCTCATGAACCAGGGTGGTGAAGGAGGCGGTGGCGGTGGGATGTCTATGCAACAGATGATTGAACAGATGCAGCAAATGTCGGGCGACCAACAGCAGCTCAACCAGCAAATTCAAGACATGGTGAACGATATGCAGGGCGACCGCCTGAACCGTGAACAGACTCAGCGTTTGGATCAGCTTGCCAGGCAACAGAATGAAATCCGAAAACAGCTCGAGGAATTACAACAAAGCGGTGCTCTTCGCGATGGCGACAAAGCCCTGAGTGAACTCCAGCGTATGATGGACGAAATGGAAGACAGCATTAATGATATGCGGGGCGGAGTTACGGATGAACTGATGATAGAAAGGCAGCAAAACATTTTATCGCGAATGCTCAGTGCAGAAGAAGCTATGGAACAGCGCGGAGAAGATGAGGAGAGGGAAGGCCGGGATCCGGATCAACGAACCTATGATCTGCCACCGGATATGACCCTTGAAGAACTCCAGCAGGAAATCCGTTCGCGATTGCAGGACCCTGAGTATTCCCGGTTCAGTGAAGAGTATCAGCGGTTGATTGAGCGCTATTTTGAACGGATTCAACGCATGAACAGCGAGGAGATTCAATGACAAAATCGAGGCAAACTTTGCTCGACGAAATAATCAGCTTTTTAGAGCAAGAAAAAGAACTGTATGGATCATTCTCAACAGAAACTGAGGAAGAGGGAAGTCAAACAGAATCAGCCACGATGCCAAATCCTTCAGAAGACGAAACCGAAACCACCCTCCCCTCCTCATCAGAATCCCAAAAAACCGGGTCAACTCCCTCAGTTGAAAAGAAAACCCATCAAAGAGTCGAACTTTCTTTGGATGAACAACTAAAAGCCTGTTCCACACTTCAGGAATTGGAGCAATTTTGTGCAGAATCTGAACAGCTTCAGACCGATCTTGACGGGACCAATCTTGTATTTGGTGTAGGCAATCCCGGTGCCGATCTCATGATTGTGGGAGAAGCACCGGGATTCAATGAGGATCAGCAGGGAGAACCATTTGTAGGCGCAGCCGGCCAGCTGTTGAACAAGATTTTGATAGCAATAGAATTTGACCGGGACGATGTTTATATCGCTAACATTCTGAAGCACCGGCCACCGGATAACCGCAATCCTACAGCTGAAGAACGCGAACGTAGTCTGCCGTTTTTAGAACGCCAAATAGATTTGATCTCCCCAAAAGTGATTCTTTGTGTTGGAAAAGTATCCGGAACCACCTTGCTGGGAAAAGATGATGCACTCAAGCGAATGCGCGGTCAGTTTTACGACTACCGCGGTGCAAAACTGACGGTCACCTATCATCCGGCTGCCCTGCTAAGAAATCCAAAATGGAAACGGCCGGTCTGGGAAGATGTTCAGCAGGTAAGGACGTTGTATGACAAACTGGGTGGAAAGCCGTAGTACCGCTAATAACATGCTTTGTCAGTAACGTCATACAGTTAGCCATCAAAAAAAATATTAATCGATAGTCTTTTTCACCCTGCCTGCTTCTCTATTCTATCAGCTCAGAATCATACACTTTCACATCGGCCCAGAGTGAACTATACGTATCAATAAATTCAAGGTGATCCGGATGTTCATCGTAGGCTTTGTAGTCGTCCAGATTTTCAAACCAGGTGAAAATGGAGTATGCAAAAGAGTGATCAGTTACATCTCTCGATTCTGTATCCCCCGGAATACCGAGCTCCGATTTATGGATAGACTCAATTTCGAGTAGTTGTTTCAACCCTTCTTCAAACTGATCAGCTTCTTCTTGTGAAACTTCTTCGTTCAGGTAAAAATATACAGTATGTTGAAGCATTCCGGTTGTATTCTCAGTTATGGTTTCAGATTCATCTGCAGACGTTTGCTGGCAGGAGGTAAATCCTGTAAATACCAGCAGCACAAACAGTAGTAGGTAGATTTTTTTCATGCTCTATCTTGGTTTAATTTAAATGTTGACCCATAATATACAATTTGACACTTATTGTCATCTGTGATCTTTGTCTAATTCTTTTTTAAAAAATGCGTAATACTGCCGGGCAAATCTTTCTATTTTCAGCTGTTGCAATGTGCAATTCTACGTATGCAATCGCACGGAAAAAAGAATTCACCTGAAACGAGACTAATGTTCAGATCTGCCGGGTGATCAGAAGTGTCTATTTCTCTTTCACCCGTTTAAACAAGTTTCGCTGTTTCCACCTCCCCTTTTCGATCTTTTCAGAGCCTGCAAAGTCATCGTCAAAGTGGTCGTTTAACTGACCGGCAACCTCCTCATCAAGAATTACAACATTTACTTCGTCGTCTTTGAACATAGATCGATGATTAAAATTCGCTGAGCCGATACAATTGATGAGGCCATCCACAGTGATGATTTTCGCATGCAGCATTGTCTTCTGGTAATACCATAATTCAGCCCCGGCATCAAGAAGCTGGTCGAAGGATTCGTTGCCCGTAACTTTGGCGATCTCTTTGCCAGTGGGTTGACCCGGCATCATAATTCTTACATCTACTCCTCTTTCAGCCGATTCAATCAACAAGTTCAAAATGGCTTTATTTGGATTAAAACAGGCGGTAGTGATGTATACTGATTCATTTGCCATTTTAATGTGTACCTGGTAGAGCATCACAATATAACTCCAGCGAACGGACGCCGATGTACGAATTACCTGAATATCCGATTCCCTGCCGGCATCAGAGGTGCGCACAACCGAATGATCAAAGGCCAGGGGTCGCCCGGTTTCAATCCTGTTCTCCATAAATGCGGCTTGCAGACCAAATACGGCCGGGCCTTCTATCCGGAAATGAGTATCCCGCCACTCCTGTTTATTCGCCACTCCTGTTTATTACGGGCATCGCCCTCCCACTCTTCAGCAATATTCAGCCGTAAACTTTTGATGATTTGTATTTATTTGTTGATTGCAGACATTTGTATCTTCTGCAATCAGCAAACAGATGAATTGAACCGACATAAAACGAATACATCCAATGAGCGAAATCCAGCCAAGTGTAAGCTACAGTTTTACCATGCGCCTTTATATTGAAAATATTCCTGGTATGCTTGCCAGAGTTTTGAACGTTATTGCCGAACAAAAAGGAGATCCGGGAGCTGTTGATGTTGTTAAAGTAGAAGGGAAATATAAGGTTCGCGATATTACGGTTAGTGCACGCGATGCCGAGCATTCAAAAGCTATCACTGCGGCCATCAAGAAAATCAACGGCATTAAGGTGCGGAATGTATCCGACCGTGTGTTTCTGCTGCACCTTGGTGGTAAAATAAAAATTGAGAATAAAGTCCCTGTTGATACCCGCGATGCGCTTTCCATGGCTTATACACCGGGTGTTGCCCGTGTTTGTGAAGCGATTGCAGAGGACAAGGAAAAAGCTCATACGCTTACCATTAAGCAGAACTCCGTGGCTGTTGTAAGTGATGGCTCGGCAGTGCTGGGTCTGGGCAATATCGGCCCGGAAGCCGCCATGCCCGTGATGGAAGGAAAGGCAATGCTGTTCAAGGAGTTTGCCGATATTGACGCCTACCCTATTTGCCTTGACACCCAGGATACCGAAGATATTATTAATGCGGTAAAATGGATGGCGCCGGGTTTTGGAGGAATCAACCTGGAGGATTTTTCAGCACCTCGCTGCTTTGAGATTGAACAGCACCTGAAGGAAGAGCTGGATATCCCCGTATTTCATGACGATCAGCACGGAACGGCCGTTGTAACACTCGCGGCCACGATCAACGCTTTGAAAGTTATAGGTAAAAATATGAGTGATCTGCGTATTGTGATTGTAGGAGCAGGGGCCGCTGGTATAGCCATTACAAGAATCCTGCTGGAGGCTGGTGTTGATGAGATTCTTTGCTCGGACAGTACCGGTATCATCAGTAAGGACAGGCTCCCGGATTTAAATGACAGCAAAAAATGGCTGGCAGAAAACACAAATTCTAAAAACGAAAACGGCTCGCTTATTGATGCCTGTACCAATGCGGATATCCTCATTGGCGTAAGCGGCCCCGGAACGATTCCAAAAGAAGCGGTCGAAGCAATGGGGCGTGATCCAATAGTATTTGCCATGGCCAACCCAACTCCGGAAATCATGCCGGAAGAAATTCAGGATATTGCCCGAATCATTGCAACGGGACGAAGCGACTATCCTAACCAGATCAATAATGTACTCGCTTTTCCGGGTATTTTCCGGGGGGCACTGGATTCACGTGCTACCGACATCAACGAAGAGATGAAGCAGGCAGCAGCTCAGGCTATTGCCAACTGTATTGAAGAAGATGATGTGAGTGAAGAGTATATTATTCCAAGTGTATTTAACAAGCAGGTAGTTCGCCAGGTGGCCAAAGCTGTAAAAGCCGCCGCTAAGAAAAGTGGTGTCGCCCGGAAATAGTCCTGCCGCGTTTATTCTGATTAAAGTTGAGCCTGCTCTTCATCCCCCCGAAGGCAGGCTTTTTTTATTGCCCGACAGAGACCTTCTTTATGATACTCATTCTAAAACTGCAAAATTACGGGCTCTTTAAGGCCTTTTTGTAAGGCGTACTCGCATAGTTTTTATATATTGATGCGCATCTAATAGTTGATAATTTACACCCGATTTATCCGTATGGCATTTCTCTTACGAGTAAAGATACTTTTAATGCTGCCTCTTCTGTTTATTACAGCCTGCAACCATGAAGACGATTCTGAATATATATTTCACGAACTTTCTCCCGACAGAACTAATATCACTTTTTCAAATACGATAGAATCTTCGGATTCACTGAATGTTCAGTCTGATCATTTCATCTACAACGGGGCCGGTGTTGCCACCGGAGACGTTAATAATGACGGCCAGCCCGATATCTTTTTTTCAGGAAACATGGTTCCGAGCAGGCTATACCTGAATGAGGGGGATATGAACTTTCGCGATATCACCGATCAATCCGGTATTAATACAGACAAAAGAGTAACAGGTGTTTCGATGGTAGATATTAATCACGACGGATACCTGGATATTTACCTGTCTGTATCGGGTACTCCCTGGTCTGAGCCGGATCAGCGCCGAAACCTTCTGTACCTGAATAACGGCGACAATTCATTTACAGAATCGGCCGCTGAGTACCAGGTTGATGACCCCGGTTTTACAACCCATGCCGTCTTTTTTGATTACAATGGAAATGGCCTTCTGGATCTTTTTCTGCTGGGCAACTCACCCGAAGAATTTGGCAGGGGTGATACCGGCGGAGGCTTCAGAGGGGCAAAAGAGCCAATAGAGTATGGTACAGATCAGCTTTACAGAAATGACGGGGATGGTACTTTCACAAATGTATCAGATGAAGCTGGTATACTGAACAGACTTGGGTATGGACTGGGAGTTGTAGTTTCGGATCTAAACAACGATGGGTGGCCCGATTTGTATATTTCAAATGATATCACTCCCAATGATGTCCTTTACATTAACAACGGGGATGGAACCTTTGACGATAAAGCAGCTGATTATCTGATGCATACCAGTTTTGCCGGTATGGGAATGGACATTGCTGATTTTTCGAATAATGGCTGGCCAGATATCATTCAAACCGATATGATGCCCGAAATATTGGCTGACCAAAAACGAATGAGTGGCTCTACCACGTACAGTACTTATCAGCGGCTGCGGCAGCAGGGGTATTTCCCGCACTATAACACCAATACCCTGCAACTAAACAGAGGTGTTACGAAAGAGGGCGATATCATTTTTAGTGAAATTGGAAGAATGGCCGGGGTTTCTTACACCGATTGGAGCTGGGCCGCACTTTTCGCTGACTTTGATAATGACGGCCATAAAGACCTGTTTATAAGTAACGGCTACCCTAAAGCCGTAAATGATTTTGATTACCTTTCAGACATGTTCCGTGCCCGCCAGTCCGGGAACGAAGAAGAGGTACAACAAGAGGAGCTGAGGATTCTGGAAAACCTGCACAGCTACCGGGTATCAAACTATGTATTCCAAAATAATTCCGACCTTACCTTCACCAATAAAACGAGGCAGTGGGGCCTTCATCAACCCAATTTTTCTTATGGAGCAGCTTACGCCGATCTAAACAACAATGGCCGGCTCGACCTTGTTATCAGCAATATTAATGATACGGCTCAAATTTTTGAAAACAGGGGAAATCGTGATCAGCAATCTAACTTTTTGCAGATTTCACTCGAAAGCGAAACGTCTAACCGGCGCGGCCTGGGAGCAAAATTAACCCTTACTCAAAACGGAGAAAAACAATATATCCAGCACACTCCGTACAGGGGATATATGTCTACTGTTGACGATCGTATTCATTTTGGCCTGGGACCTGGCGGGGGCTTGATCGATTCCCTGGAAATAACCTGGCCGGACGGTACCTATGAGCTTTTAACCGACGTGGAGCCCAATCAACACCTGGCTCTTGACCATGAGGACGCCAGTCAATCTGATCGGGTTGAGCATTCTCCCAATAACAAACAGGAGACACTCTTTACGCCTGTTCCTTTAGGCAATAATGATGAATTAAAGCATCGTGAAACCCGGTATAACGATTTCAGCATTCAGGCCATGTTGCCTTACCAAATATCCAAAGAGAATGTCCCCGTTGCAGTTGGCGATATAAACGGAAACGGACTTGATGACATTTACATTGGAGGTTTGGCTGATGTTGCAGGAAAATTGTATATCCAGCAGGAAGACGGACAGTTTGTTGAATCAAACAAGGAGCAGCCCTGGGAAGATCACAGCAATTATGAGGACTGGGGAGCACAGTTTTTTGATGCCAATGGTAATGGGTTGCAGGACCTTTATGTAAGCAGCGGCAGTTTTCGTCTATCCGGTATTTCTGAACTGTTACAAGATCGATTATACATCAACCAGGGTGATGGACTATTTATTCACGATCCGGATGCCCTGCCAGAAATACGAACCAGTACTGCTACAATTGAAGCAGGGGATTTTACAGGCGACGGTCAACCGGACCTGTTCATTGGAGGGAGAGTGGCTCCGAGATCGTATCCAAATCCCGTACGAAGTTATTTGTTAGAAAACGATGGAGGCCGTTTTACGGATATCACCTCTAATGCAGCTCAGGACCTGATAACACCCGGCGGACTTGTAACTGATGCCGTTTGGATTGATTATGATGGGGACCAAAATCTGGACCTGGTAACGGTTGGTGAATGGATGCCCGTTCAGTTCTATCAAAATGATGGAGAAAAACTAAATAATGTTACCGAATCAATGGACCTGCCCCCTATGCGAGGTTGGTGGTGGAGTATTGAGAAAGGAGATCTGAACAATGATGGACATCCTGACCTGGTTGCGGGTAACCAGGGATTGAATTTTTCTTTTCGCACATCGGATGAAAACAAATTTGGGCTTTATGCTTCAGATTTTAGCGATGGTTGGGATACGGATCTTGTTTTCGTCCAGGAGATTAATGGAATTGAATATCCCTATTTCGGACTCGCAAAAATGGGAAATACAATAGACAGGATGAATTACCAATACGATTCATTTGAAGCCTTCTCCAATGAACCCCTTCGCAACATTTTCACCAGCGAGGAATTAGAAGGCTCCCTTCATTATCAATCTGACACATTTGCAAGTGTTAAGCTATTAAATAACGGTAACGGTACATTTTCTGTTGGGGAACTTCCAAATGAGGCTCAAATTTCGCCAATAAAAAGTATAATAGTTCATGATTTTAACAAAGATGAGTTTAATGACCTTTTGATTGCCGGAAATATGTTCCAAACCGACCCCAATATCCCCCGTGCCGACGCAGGAAAAGGCCTTCTTTTGAGTGGTGATGAGGAAGGAAACCTTGAACCTGTTCCCATTCATCAAAGCGGATTTTACGCTCCAAAAGATGTCAAATATATTACGTTGATAGAGACAGCAGAGGGAAAAGCAGTTCTTATAGCCAATCATAATGAAGAGCTGCAGCTATTCCGGCTCACTTCCCCATGATTTTTCGACACTACTTTAAAGTCGAAAAAATCTCTTTGAGAAGTAACACTTGCCGCTCTTACCGACCCTGGCGGTT
>JAWLEH010000084.1:0-15321 GCA_041686215.1 Balneolaceae bacterium
TACGTGAAGGGGTCTCACTGAATACTCTGCTAATAAAATGTATTCAAGTTGGTTTGACTAAGAAAACTATACATGATGAAATAAGAGCTATTTTTGCGTCAAACATAAATAAAAGAGTAAAAAGAGATGTAACCTCATCTATTACATAGATCATCCATATTGGTTATACGAGAATGTACAGCCCTTCAAAGTTTAAAGGTCGACTCATCTAATAGAAGATCGTATGAGCATATCCAGTGGAAGATCAAATAGTTGGTGCTTCAGTTACACCCTATCAGTCTCCTCGTAAGATAAATCCGCCCGGAACGTCATCGTTCGCTTGTTGCTGTGCTCAATCTTGTCTTCATCGTCTATATTGGGTATGTCGGTGAAACGTACGTTGCATTCAATTTCCTCATCAAGGTAGTTGCTAAGGCTTTTGGAAATGAGTGTTGCAAGTTGAGATTTTGACAGTGTTTTGAGTTTGTTACTCATCATTGAATCGTTTAATTCGTATTGACACGGTGTAACAATTTTGTTGAATTAAGCGTTTTTGATCTGAAGTCATGCTATTCTTTCTCGCTTCAATACCTTTCTCTAACATTTTTTCCGTTTACGCCGATAATGCAGATATTGTCTCCGTTTAACCGGAACCCGAACATCTATTTTCTATGCCCGACCGAATTATATTAATAGACTGCCCTGATGAAAAGGGACTAATCTACAAGATCACCAGGGTGATTTATAATCATCAACTGAATGTAACAGCCAACCAGGAGTTTGTGGATGGAGTATCGGGTACATTTTTCATGCGTACGGTTGTGGAAGGAAACGGGTGGAACGATGAAATTGAAAAGGAGCTAAACGGGGAACTGCCGGACAGTGCCAATGTTCGGGTTTCGGTAATGAAGAAAAAACCGGTTGTAATTCTGGCAACCAAAGAACCTCACTGCCTGGGAGAGATTCTTATCAAAAACCGCTATGGAGAGCTGCAATCTGATGTGAAAGCTGTGGTAAGCAACCACGACCACCTCCGTCCCCTTGCCGAATCATTCAAAATCCCATTTCATCATGTGCCGGTTGAACATAAAACCCGCGAGGAGCACGAGGCGAAAATCGCAAAAACTATGGAGATGTACCAACCCGAATACCTGATTCTGGCGAAGTATATGCGCATTTTTACACCTGAGTTTGTTCAGCAGTTTCCAAACCGGATCATCAATATTCATCACTCTTTTTTGCCGGCATTTATTGGGGCTTCTCCATACAAACAGGCATACGACCGGGGTGTGAAAATCATTGGAGCAACTGCGCATTTCGTGACGGAAGACCTGGATGAGGGCCCCATTATCGCCCAGGATGTGATGCCGGTGAATCACACCTACACTGCTGAAGGAATGGCACAGGCCGGGCAGGATGTGGAGAAGAATGTGCTGACCCGCGCGATTAAACTTGTGCTCGAAGAGCGGGTATTTATTTACAGGCACAAAACCATTCTGTTTGAGTAATGTGGCAGGTTTGTCTACAAATACCGCATGGCAAAGATATTCGCAGCGACCTTTGAAAGCGGGGAACGAACAATGGCACCGGCTATCAGTTTTCTTGCCCTGCTGTAGGAATGAGCGCGACCTAAACGCATATTTACTTCAGCGCGCTTCCCAACTTTTTTAGCTCTTTTTCTGGCCTTTTGCGAATATTTTCGAAAAGCTGCCTCCCGTTTTGATGGCACTTTAAATGCTTTTTCAATGGCTTCAGAAGCATCTTTTGCAGTTAACCATCCAAGATTCATTCCCTGCCCGCCAATTGGGCTCACGACATGGGCCGAATCACCTGCCAGAAGGATTCTGCCTTTATAAAATGGGTCAGCAAGGTGGTGCTGTACTCCAAAACTGCTTACCATATAATTCTCTTTGCCGGCAAGTGAATGTCCGATTCTGCTTTGAACAATCTCCCGCAGGTCATCAGGTGATGGGGTCTTCATGTATTTCCGGGTCTTTGCAACCCAGCGCCGTTTTGCATCGGGCAGTGGAAAGGATTCGATAAGTCCATTTTTATGGAGATAAACAGCCGCCTTTGGGCCAAAAGATGTGTTGTCATCGAAATCCCCCATCACGTAGGTGTCCGGGTAGGGGCTGCCGGTGTAGAGAATTTTGGCCTGTCTGCGAACAATACTGTTTTTACCGTCACAGCCAACTACGTATTCGCAGCTGATTTTTTTCTGCTCGCCACCATGGTTATAGGTTACGACGACATGGTTATCAGAAGAATCAATATCTGTGAGAGTTGCGCCGCGGATAAGGGCTTCACCCTGTTGCCGCTGAAGCATGTTTTCGAGTATCTCTTCTGTTTTATATTGAGGGATTGCCAGGATAAAATTGTAGGGGGCAGGCAGTTCTTCTGAAAATTGAAGAGTACCAATAAAATCTTTTCCGGCAAAAGCAGCTCCCTCCTCAATTTTTATCCCTTGTTCAAGAAATGGCTGCACAATTCCGGCTTCATCAAATAGTTCAAGAGATACAGGATGAATACCCAGGGATTTCGAATGAAGATTAATTGAATGTCGCTGTTCCAGGATAACGACGCTGATCCCTTGTTGAATCAGACGAATGCCAAGGTAAATACCGGCAGGCCCTCCTCCGGTAATTACTACGTCGGTCTGTGTAACTTGTGATGATTTATTCATTATTTTCACCCTGTCTGAAAATAGCCATCAGACGAAACGGAAATTTTTTTTGGACGCTCCATTTGTCCGGCAATACATGTATTAGCTCATCCTGTGTGAAACTTCGTTTGATGGACGTTGCACCGTCTGCAGAAATAAAACTGTTTCGAAAGAGGAGCGGTGAGATCAGGGAAAAGGTTGCGTATCCCAGGTCGCTGCGCTCAATATCACTAAATAACACGATTCCTTTGCAGAGTTTTACGGCGTCACCTGAAACCTGCTGAATCTGATGTGTTGTGAGGTGGTGCAGCAGGTGATTGGAAAGTACGATATCGAAGCGATCATTTTGCTGTGCCAGTTCGGATGATGTGGCTTTTAAAAAACGCATGTTCTGCGGCCAGGCTTTTTCCCGGGCAAAACGAATGGCTCTGGGATCCGGGTCGATACCTGTGAACGTAGCCTGAAAACCATCTTCCAGTATCATCTGGTTTAGCAGGGCAATTATATCTCCGCCTCCGCAGCCAATATCCAGAACGGCTACGCGACCACCAGCATTTTTAATAACCGGACGGAGGTAGTGTTTATACATCCATTGCCAGCCTCCGATCAGGCGGTTTACGGTGCTGAACTGCATGTAGGTGTTGTCAAGAAGGTCGGGATCACAATGTGGGTAGTCCATGAGTTCCCGGGCCTCGGTATTTCGGGTGTGGAGAAATAGCGGCATATTAGGCAGAATGCTTTGTGAGCAGGGCAGACTCTATAGTTAAACCCGGGCCAAAAGCTAAGGCCAGGGCTTTGCGTTTGTCAACCTTCTCAGTTTGACGAAGAAGGTGTTGAAGAACAAACAAAATCGTGGCACTGCTCATATTGCCATACTGTGCAAGTACGGACCGGGAGGCATTGAGCGCCTGATCGGGCAGCGAAATTGTTTTTTCAATTTTATCGAGTATGGCTCGTCCGCCTGGGTGAACTCCCCAAAGATCAATTGAATCTTGTGAAATTCCGAACGTGTCAAATACGGGGGCAAGAAAAGGCTCAAGGCCGTCACCCAGAATATCTGGCACATAATTTGATAATACCATATTGAATCCATGGTCGCCAATGGACCATGCCATATCATTTTCTCCCTTTTCGGTAATTGCGGATGCAAACCCGTCGAGGCTGTAGAAGGGCCCGTTTTTGGGTTTTGTTGTGGAAACAAGGGCTCCAGCTCCTCCATCTGCAAAGACGGATGCGGAAATAAGATCATCAACAAGAGGTTTGGCCTGGAAATGGAGTGTGCAAAGTTCAACAGATACCACCATTACGTTGGCTGATTTATTGGCATTGCAGAGTTGCCGTGCCAGCTTTAGAGCAGGTATGACGGCATAGCATCCCATAAACCCGAGATGGTAGCGTTCAATGGAGTTTTTCAGACCCAGTGTTTTAATGATATCATAATCGGGTCCCGGAGCGTAAAAGCCGGTGCAGGAAACCGTGATCAGGTGAGTAATGTCTTCGGGTTGAAAATCAGATGACGTGAGTAATTTGCGTGCAACATCCACAAACAATCCGCGGCCTTTTTTGATGTAGGTATCGTTGCGATGTTTCGTGCCTGGCGAGGCTCCCTCTCCGTTGAAAAAAAGTTCGAACGATCCGTTCTCTCTAAAGTCATCCACAACAGAGTAGCGGTTCTTTATACCCGATCGCCCGTAAATGTGGTGGATTAAACGACGCTCTTTATCACCACCGCTCACAATTTCTTTCATCCTGTCGCGCAGTTGCTCCTGGGAGTATTTAAAATCCGGAACTTTTTTTTCAATCGTATGGATATATGGCGGCATAGTATGCATTTTATTACAACGGAACGTGCGTATTGGTAAAATCTGAACTTTGCCGGAATCGTTCATCTTTATTGCGACTCTGGGTTTCTTACTTCTTGCTCTGCCTTACCTTCTGAGAACTCCAGCGCCCGACGCCAGAGCTTTTGCAGCATCGGCATCCATCTTTTTTGTTTTGATGTAAAATCTGACGTTGTGCAAAATTCCGGCAACAGTCAGGCCGGCGATCAACCCGATCCAGAATCCGGGGGCGCCGAAGTTATAGGTAAAACCAAGAAGGTATGCAGTTGGAATTCCAATCACCCAGTAGGCCACAAGGTTAACGGCCATGGGAATTTTTGTGTCTTTTAATCCGCGCAAAGCACCGTATCCGCTCACCTGGAGACCATCAGAAATCTGGAATATAGCAGCCATATACAGCAGTTGAACCGCAATGGAAGTCACTTCTGTATCCGATGTGTAAATAGACGTTATTGTTTCCGGGAAAAGGTAGAGAATGGTTGCGGTAAAGATCATAAACAGGGTAGAGATGACGACACCAACATATCCCCGGAAACGCGCTTCATCGGGTTTGCCTCGTCCGATGGAGTTGCCAACACGGGCCGAGATTGCAATGGATAATCCCATCGGTATCATGAAACAGATAGATGCAAAATTGATCGCAATCTGATGAGCTGCCACTTCTATCGTACTCAATGTACTGATAAGCAAACTTACCGCCGCAAACATGCTCACCTCCATCGAAGAGCTGATGCCGATTGGTACACCGATATTCAATAACTCAGCGAGGTACTTTTTTTCGGGTAACCGAAATTTCCCAAATATATCAAACCGCCTGTAGGGCTTGTGTGAAGCGGTAAACCAAAACATTGCAGCAAACATAATGGTAAAAACCAGGGCAGAAGCATAACCGGTGCCCACAGCCCCAAGCTGTGGAAATCCAAGCTTTCCAAACATCAGAACATAGTTAGCCGGAATATTTACAAGGGTTCCGATAACCGCTATATACATTGCCGGTCGGGTTACCGACAGCCCTTCGTTAAAGTGGCGCAGGCCTGCGTAGGCAAAGACCGGAAAAATGCCCCAGCTGATAGCCTTGAGATAGCCGGCGGCTATGGGGATAATTTCATCTGTAACCTGCAGCAGGTGAAAAATAAAGTCGAGATTTCTCAGAAGCAGAAATGCAGGAAGTGCAAGAATCTGGCTGAGCCACAGCACCTGTCGTGCATTTTTGCCGATTACCGGTAGGTTGCGAGCGCCAACATTCTGCGCAACGATGGGAGTGACAG
The DNA here is from genome assembly GCA_041686215.1 of Balneolaceae bacterium. Taxonomy (GTDB): domain Bacteria; phylum Bacteroidota; class Rhodothermia; order Balneolales; family Balneolaceae; genus SW132. The sequence continues at coordinate 5,751 of JAWLEH010000084.1, forward strand.
CCATCAGGCAGCCCATGCATAGCACAACAACGGGCATAAGTACGCTTGTTCCCACGGCAATAGCGGCCAGATCCTCAGGAGATAATCGCCCCGCCATGATGGTATCCACAAAGCTCATACTTATCTGTAATAGCTGAGTGATAATAACCGGTACGCCGATTTTCATCAGTAATCCGGCCTCTTTGACAGAGTCGCTGCGATATGTTGAGAAGAAGTTTTTCATCGGCATTAAAAAGGATGCAGATGGTACGAATAAATGAGGAGGAAATCAGGCAATTTCCCACGGCGAAACGGAGCCGGCAGCATCTGTTTTGTAGGCAAGAAAACACCTCAAGCCTGTGAATCGGGACCGTTCAAGGTAAGTGGTAGTGTGATGGTAAATTCGGTACCCTCTCCGGGAACGGAATGGAAAGAGATATCGCCTTCATGCGCTTCGACAATTTTTTTGCTGATTGCGAGCCCAAGACCCGTGCCGGATGATTTGGTAGAGAAATTGGGGACAAAGATATTTTTTTGATCTTCAGGCGGGATACCGCTTCCGTTATCGCGAACGGTAATAACGGCATTGTCACCCTGTTTTTTTACAGCGATCTCTACCGTGCATTGATCGTTTACCGAGGCCTCGATACTGTTTTTTACAAGATTGATGAGAACCCTGCGAATTTCATCAGGTACACACCAAAGTGTAAGGTCTTTGTTCTGAATGGTTGTGTTGAATTGAAGCTGTTCATCATGCTGGTATAATTCCGAAACCGATTCAATGATTGGTTGAAGCTTGGCAGTTTCGAAGGGAGAGCGCAGCGGTTTTGAGAATTTTGAAAAATCACTGGCAATTTTGTTCAGAGATTCTATCTGTTTTATCACGTTTGAGGCAGTTTTTTCAATAATGGGTTTTAATCTGAGCACATCCTCGGGATTGGCCTCCAGCTGGCGCTGCAAATGCTGGAGGTTTAGTTTCATGGGTGTTAACGGGTTTTTAATTTCATGGGCCACCTGCTGTGCCATCTCTTTCCAGGCGGATTCCCGTTCCGCTTTAACAAGCTCTTTCTGCGCTTCATCGAGCCGGTCTACCATTTGGTTATACGCCTCGGCAAGCGCTCCTACCTCATCACGGCTTGTAACCGGTATTTTGGTTTTCTTTTCACCCCTCGAAATTTTGTTGAGTCCTGTTTGAATTCGTTCAATCGGCTTCGTTAGCTGGTTTGAGAATGCAAAAGCCGTAATAATAAACAGCACAAATATCGCGAGGTAAATGCCAAAGAGATAGCTTGTGGTTTCAAGCAGTTGATCGGTGTATACCGGAGATTGAATAAACGTGGGAATAGCTATGGCTGCGATAGGCTCGTTATCTTCATCCACGATAGACCTGTAACCCACGAGCAAGGTTTGCCCGCCAATTTTTACGGTAGACAGAATATGTCGGCGCTCCCGGTTATAGAGATACTCATATACGGTGAAGGGCAAAATCCTTGGAATCAGGTGTTGCTGAAAAATCTGTGGTGTGGTTGATTCATTGACCCAAACATTTTCATATAAAATTGCGTCTACATTTAAAGGTGTTGCCACAGGGGAGAGGGGAATATCCACATTGCCTGCCGATAGTCCGGTGGCGTTCAGCTGAATAGATTCACTCATGTTCCGAAGTTTATTAACCAGGTCGCGCTCAATATTTTTTTCACTCTGGTTGCTGATTGCATACTGGGTGGCAAACATCAAAACAGTAAGAAACAGAAGCGTCGCCAGTGTAAATCCATCAATGAGCCGGCTCTGGAATCGTTTACTCTGGCTGAAGAGATGAAACGCCTGTATCCCGAGAATAGATAAGATTCCCATCACAAACAGCCCAAACAGGAGCAACGGTAAAAACATCCTGAAAAAGGAAAAGAGATGATTATTGAAACCGGGTTTAGGTGTGCTAACCTTCACAATATTTCTTTCGCCGGTTTTTAGCAGAATTTCTCTGAACGCACCCTGGGCAGTCTGGGTGGTAATAAACGCCACAGAGTCTTCCATGGCTATATTTCGTTCGATATCCGAAAGACGGTTATACTCGGGCTGATCGGAATAAATTCCCTTAATAGCACTTCGTACAACGCGGTTTCCGGTAAACTCAGCCATGTAAAAACTTTCTCTCCACTCTTCGCTTGTGGTTGCAGATAAGACGGCACGAATTGGTTTATTGAAATCCGGACGTTCTTCAAAAATTGAGCCGGTTACCCATGCCAGTATCAGGCTTGGGTTTTCGGAACTGTAGATTGGTATCCACCCGCGGAAAAAGGAGCGAAAATTTTCGCCGATGTTCATGGGACGGCCCCAGATAATCGGCCGGTTGGTTTCCATGCGAAGCTGTTCGCCGCGGTACGAACGGATCATGAGGTTTAGATCGAAGATGGAGGTCCAGCCGGGAGAATCAATACTGGTGGAGTAATCGGAAATCATCTCTCCGTCAGACCTGATCAGGTGCAGGTCGATCGTGTAATTTTGCCAGTCACGCCGATTAAATGATTCAACAATCTCTTCGAACTGGGCCTGGGCTCTTACAGGGTTTTCATATATTTCGGAATCAGTAGCGTCGCGAAGCCTGGTTTCTACGGTTTGTAAAATGAGCCGGAGAATCGATTCACCATTACTGTCCGATTCGGCCGCATACTCTAATGCTACATCACGGAGTTTCTGGTCGGAACGGTCGGTTGTTGTGTTCCAGATAATAGTGTAAAGAGACCCGGAAGCAAAAAGGAGCAGGATAAGCATTTTCCTGAACCCGGACATCCTGGAGATCCATTCCGGTTGATAGGTGATGACCCAGCCGCCCAGAGTGAATGAAATAAATATGAAAAGGATCAGGATAAACTGCCATCCGATGTAAAAGTTCAGGCTTGTGAGTTGATCAACCGCAAATGTAGTTGCAAGAAAAGAGAAAAACGTTGACAAGAAGACAATTACAGCTTTATCCTTTTCGAAGGTAAACAGAAACTTTGCAACAGACAGGCTGATTCCGGCAATTGCAGTAAAAAAAAGAGCCCCCGATATATAGAAAAACAGGGAGGCGACAGGGGGTATTAATTCAAGGTCGAGCAGAGGAATAGAGGGCGTATTGGTGAGCTGTTTGGTACTCAGTACGAAAAACAGAATCAGCAAAACCTGGACAGCGGCATAAACTAAAGTGAGGAGGACACCCTTAATCTGCATCTGGCCGGACCGGGAAGATTGGTAGCCGAGTAGCGTATTCCGGGTGACCAGGAAAAAAAGAAGAAGGAAAAGTGCATTAACAAAGTATTCACCCAGCATAACATATAACTGGTAGTAATCGGCACCATCTGGAGAGATAAATATTTCACTCCAGGCTTCAATGACATTTAGCTGCACAATAACGTACCATCCACCGGCAATAACAAATATTTGAATCAGGAGAGCAAGCCAGCTACGTTTTTTTACTGAATAGACAACAAATAAAAAAAACAGTGCCAGACTTGCTGTGATATGGAAGATTTTTCTAAGGTCGTTTATTGACGAACGATATGCGGTGCGATATGACTCGAAATCGTCTTCATTAGCATAGACCACACCTGCGGAATCCCTTTCGGTGGTAGCAAGAACCCTGTAATTTTGGAGCTGTTCGGGCGGCGGATTTATAAAACTGAATTGAACCGGGTAGGTTGATTTAAGCCGTTCATGGTCGGCTAAATTAGATGCCGCAGACTGGGAAATTGGCAGATTTGTAGTCTGAGACAGTTTCCGTGAAGTGATCAGGTGATAGAACCGATCGTTGATTGTAAATGTGACCTGAGCTACAAGCAGCGTAAGGTTAGATCTGCGTTGTATGTATGTGCGAATGCTGGTTGTGTTTTCCAGTTCAAACGGCGGTGGAAGAAAAAGATGAAAGCCGCTCCAGCTCCAGGGGTCGCTGTCACGGAACAAAACAACTCCCCAGAAGTCCTGATTTTCAAGTTCCCTGTGAATAAATTGCCGGTTTTGAGACTGCTCAATCATCGGGTAAATTTGCTCAAGCAGCTGCTCCGTGTCATCAATCAGCCCGGTATTAATCTCCTGAAAAAGCAACTCACCCCGGGAGAGGCTCTCTTCAATCAGGGTATCTGGAGAATCCGGCAGGTTCCAGCGATACTTGTCAAGAATTTCAAAAACACCAACCGCTCCAATCGCCACTATAAAAAAGACGGAAGGTATCAGCAGAGGATGTTTGAAAACAGGGTTCAATGGTTTGTTATTTCAGTATCTTCAATCTGCGTAATTTTCGCATCATTCCACATTCGCTCAATTCCATAGTACTCTCTTTTCTCTTTGCTGAAAATATGCACCACTACATTCACGTAATCAAGTATTATCCAACGGCGGGCTTCAAGCCCCTCTTTTTTCCAGACAGCTTCACCAAGATCTTCTTTGGTTTTTTCGGTTACACTGTTTGCAAGAGCACGGATTTGGGTTTCAGATGTTCCGTTGCAGACAATAAAATAATCGGTTAAAGTTGTGAGCTCCCGAACATCCAGCACAACAATGTCTTTGGCTTTTTTTTCGAGTAATGCGTTGTTGATAGTGTCAATTAACGCAGACGAATCAGAGGTTTTATTCTGAGATGTGGATGTAAATTGGTCCTGTACAGGTTGATCTGTCATAGGCAGTGGTATTGTTAGGTTTGTATGTTGTTTAAGTAAATGAAAATTAGAGATTTAGTGACTCGTAATCAGCCCCGAGAATCAGGGTCACATCCAGGTAAAACTCTCCGGATACTTCCCTTAAAACTTGTTCTTCTTCAATGCCCAGGGCTCTTGCAACACGTTTGGCGTTTTCAGTTTGGCTGCTGCGGGCTATTACTACTGATTTCTCCATATTGAAATGGTCGAAATTTCCGGTTTCAACAACATCAAATCCGTATCCGCGAAGCGTGCCTGTAAATTCTGTTGCGAGACCGGGAACACCACAACCATTCAAAACTTCGAGCTGTATAACATTGCTGATCAGTGCAGGATCTTGTTGCGCGCGGTCAGATGTTATTCGAGGATACAAGACCCGTGCTACAAGAGAAATGAGCAAAATAAACAGCAGAAACCCAAGAAAACCGATGGCCGAATTAAGAAGCAGCGAAGTGGATTGATTCTCTTTTTTGCTGTCTGCCATTAGGTTCTTTTACTACCAGGTATTGTGCCGGTCAAAAGGGGAGTGATATCCACGGTTGAAACCGTATCCGTATCCGCGGTTATTAAAAGGTGAATAGTGGTATGGTCGCTGAGAGAATTCAAAGGTAATGTTTGCATTCTCAGAAATTTGATAATCAAGCCGCGCACTTTCTACAATTATCTTTGACCCAAGACTCTCGTTCGACATAAAACTGTTTCCAAAAGGAGAATGCAGGAATGAAACATCAACCTGGGCGTCCAGCCGGTCGCTGATGTCAAATAACATTGAGTTTGTATATGCATTCAGGTTTTGCATTTGTCCACCAAAACTGCTGAATGTCATTGAGTAGGAGTGGTTCATCGTCATATTCAGCTTGCTCATCCAATCATTTGTTGAGGATGGCTGTTCTTGTGAAACGACACCGCTATACTCAGTATAACCCGAGAGATCTTCCCGGAGTTGCGCTTCAGATACGGAGACCCAAAGGAAAGTTATAGAAAACAATAAAAGAATAGATTTCATAGCAGCTGCATATAAGTTGAACTGTTGAATAAGATAATACATAAACGGAACGACTTAGTAAACAATTTCACATGAATTGAAAAAATCTTGGTGAATATCAAAGTACACGCAGCCCTGCACCAGGCAACAAAACTGTGTGAGTCAAGTTGAAATTGTAGGAGCCAATAAAAACCGGTATATTACCGAGCTCTATATTTTTAAAAACTAAAAAGTACTCTCCCGTATGAAAATGAAACTTACGGATTTCAAATTTGAAATCGAAGATTTTAATGTCCCTGAAAAACCTCTTGAACCAAGAGACAGTTCGAAACTAATGGTGTTGAACAGGGAAGATCAATCCATCAAGCACGAAACTTTTGCAGATATTCATAAATATGTGAATAAGGGAGATGTTATAATTTACAATAACACGAAAGTCTTTCCTGCAAAACTGAAAGGAAAGAAAGAAAAAACAGATGCTGATATTGAAGTGTTTTTGCTTAGGGAGCTGATGCCCGAAAATATGCTTTGGGATGTTCTGGTTGAGCCAGCCAGAAAGATCCGGATTGGCAATAAGCTCTATTTCGGAGAAGATTTAATGGCAGAAGTTATCGATAACACAACTTCTCGCGGCCGGACAATACGCTTTCTTTACGAGGGGCCTAACGAAGAACTTTACGAACGTTTAGATGAAATAGGGGATATGCCGCTACCTCCGTACATCGAGCGGGAGCCGGTTGAGAAGGACAAAGAGCAATACCAGACAATTTTCGCAAAAGAAAGAGGGGCGGTTGCCGCGCCTACGGCAGGAATGCACTTTACGGAAGAACTTGTAGAGAAGATTGAGAATAAAGGTGCTGAGTTTCTGCCGGTTACGCTTCATATAGGTTGGGGAACATTTAGAAATGTTGAGGTTGAGGATCTGACGAAGCACCGGATGGATTCTGAAAACTACCTGATTTCTAAGGATACATCAGACAAGATCAACAAAGCACTGAAAAGCAAAAAGAATAAAGTAATAGCGTGCGGAACCTCCGCTGTGCGTGTGATCGAGACCAGTGTTATGGCCAGCGGGATGTCGAAACCGGGCACCGGCTGGACGGATAAGTTTATTTATCCAGATTATCCGTTTAAAATTACGGAAGCGGTCATCACCAATTTCCATCGTCCGGAGTCCACACTCCTGATGCTCGCCGCGGCCTTTGGTGGATACGACTTTATTATGAAAGCGTATGAAGAAGCCAAAGAGAACGACTATCGATTCTTCTCTTTTGGTGATGCAATGCTGATTTTATAGATAAAAATCGTGAATCATTTACCATTCTCCCTCATAATTCCGGCGGCCGGCTCAGGCAGCCGAATGGGGGCAGATACCCCAAAACCCTACCTGAACCTTAAAGGAGTGACCGTTCTTGAGCGGACACTCACTTGTTTTATGGGTTTGAGAGGGTTACAGCAAATCGTTGTAGCTACTTCTGAAATATACATAAAGCAGACAGGCGAAATGTTAGAACGGTTGTTCCCAAATGTAGAGACCGGTGTCACTGAGGGAGGAGAACGCAGGCAGGATTCAATATATCAAGCCCTGCAGGCGGTAAATGAAACGTCTGATTTGGTTGCTGTGCACGACGCGGTTCGGCCCTTTATCACAAAAAATGTTATATCGGACTGCCTGAATGCGGCTTCAAACGTGGGAGGTGCAATTGTAGGCGTGCCGGTGAAAGACACTATAAAACGGGTGGATGCTGAGAGAATGATTAAAACCACGCCGGAACGCAGTTTTTTATGGCAGGCTCAGACCCCTCAAATATTCAATCGCGAGCAGTTTTTAAAAGCCTATGACTATGCAAACCAAAATCATGTTGTGGTTACAGACGATGCCTCACTGTTTGAAGCTGCCGGCATGAGGGTGAAACTCATAGAAGGTGAGCGAGATAATTTTAAGTTAACCTACCCCATAGATTTTAAGATTGCTGAGATGTTGACAGAAACGCATATCGCGGGAGGTACCAGGTGAGTTTTAGGGTGGGCGTTGGGTATGATCTGCATCCGTTTAAGGAGGGCAGGTTGCTAATTCTGGGAGGGGTGGAAATCCCTTTCGAAAAAGGGTTAATGGGGCATTCGGATGCGGATGTGCTGCTCCATTCAGTGTCAGATGCGCTTCTTGGGGCATCCGCACTTGGTGATATTGGGCATCACTTCCCGGATACGGATCCGGTCTTCGAAAATGCCGACAGTCTCGAACTTCTTCGAAGCATCAACAACCTGTTGCAGGAAAAACAATACCGGGTGGTAAATGTAGATGCGACAATTGTTGCGGAAATGCCTAAAATGAAGCCATTTATACTTCAAATGCGGGAAAATATCTCGGACGTTTTAGGGTGCGAACTTTCACAAATATCCGTAAAAGCTACAACCCATGAAAAACTGGGAGCCCTTGGAAGAGGCGAAGGGATTGCTGTTCATAGCATTGCTATGATAAAACAGGGTTAGAGCGATATTATGGAAGCAAGTATCGATCAAATTGTTAACTGGATACTCACACTTTCGCCTCTGAGTATCTATTTAATATTTACGATAATTGCCTATGGTGAAAATGTAGTTCCACCAGTTCCCGGGGATGTGTTGGTTGTATTTGGCGGATACCTGGCGGCTGAAGGTATCGTTAATTTTTCTTATCTGCTGATGGTTACATCGATTGCTTCAGTGCTTGGTTTTATGAATATGTATGCCTTTGGATACTATTTCGGTGACCAGATTGATACATATCGGTCTGAATTTTGGCTGATGAAAATTATTGATGTGAAATATTTTGATCGGTGTAAGCTATGGATGCACAGGTACGGTCAGGCGGTTATTGTTGCCAACCGTTTCCTTGCCGGTACCCGATCTGTGATTGCTGTTATTGCCGGACTCACAAAAATGAAGATAATCACCACAATTGCCAGCTCTACTGTTAGCTCGGTATTGTGGAATTTAATACTGCTTGCACTTGGTTGGTTTGTGCACGAAAATTGGCTGGTAATAGGAGATTATTTAAATATATACGGGTGGATTATACTCTCCCTGATCGTTTTGATATTGGCCGTTAGATATTTCTACCTTTGGTTTTTTGCAAACTCGTCCGGCCCAAAAAGGATTGATAAAAAAACACCGAATGATGTTGACAAGTTCTGAAGATGTCTTTATCATTCAAGTCTTTCAATGAACCGAAAGCGAGAGCGGTATATCGTGAATGTGTAGTTGGAAATTTCTTTATTTTGAAATATCTTTCTGAGATTTGAAGATTATCCTAATCCAAAACTGTAGTATCTTTTTTAGGTGTTAATTTTCAGGGAATTTTTCAGTTAAGTGTTATCTGTAATCGTTCTGCGTTTTAGTGATATAATTGAATATCGGCCATACCAGCGTCGGTTTTGGTAATGCAAAATTTTGACATATTGATTAGCCAGTGTAGCTCAGGGGTAGAGCAACGGTTTTGTAAACCGTCGGTCGTCGGTTCAAATCCGGCCACTGGCTCATGCGTTATTGGGGGGATACCAAAGCGGCCAACTGGGGCAGACTGTAAATCTGTTGTCGTAAGACTTCGCAGGTTCGAATCCTGCTCCCCCCACCAAAAGAAAATTTATTGTAAGCGGGCGTAACTCAATTGGTAGAGTGTCACCCTTCCAAGGTGAATGTTGCCGGTTCGACTCCGGTCGCCCGCTCTCTGAATCAAGCCGATATAGCTCAGAGGTAGAGCACTTCCATGGTAAGGAAGGGGTCGTCGGTTCAATTCCGACTATCGGCTCTTCAGGTAGCAGGTTTAACTAAACATACTCAATTCATAATATTAATTAGTCATGGCAAAGGAGACATTTCAACGTACCAAGCCGCACGTGAACATCGGAACGATCGGTCACGTGGATCATGGGAAGACAACCTTAACGGCGGCAAT
>JAWLEH010000085.1:0-15321 GCA_041686215.1 Balneolaceae bacterium
GGCATCCTCCAGGTTAGTGATCCCACATATTTTAACGAGTGTTCGGTTGTCCGGGTCGGCAAACATTCAGTTTTCTGCTTCGGTTAGTTGTTTAAGTTTATTTCTCATTTCGCTGAGAGCCTGTCCGGGATCGTCCTGCCGCATAAACTGCTCACCAATCAGTGCGGCATGAATTCCGTTTTTATGAAGCACAGCAAGATCGGCAGCTGTCTTTAAGCCACTTTCCGAAACTCGCACAATTCCATCTGGTGCTTTTTGCAGTAGTTCAACCCCGCGATGAAGGTTTACCATAAAAGTTGACAAATCGCGATTATTTACCCCAACGATATCGATATCATCCCAGTTTAAATTCTCTACTTCCTCCTGGTGATAACACTCAACAAGCGCCTCAAGTCCGGCCTCTTTTGTTGCAGCAAGAAGTTCTGAAAGCTGATTCCCTTCGCAGATCGTCGCAATGAGAAGAACCGCATCGGCACCGTAAGCCGCGGCTTCCGTGACCTGGTAGGGATCCACCAAAAAATCTTTTCGCAGCATTGGGACCGAACTGAATTCCGCAACCTGGTCGAGGTAGTCCAGCGAACCATGGAAAAATGGCCTATCGGTCAAAATTGATATAGCAGATGCACCCCCATCAATATACTGTTTAGCAATTTCTCCGGGATTAAAATCATGCCGTATAATTCCTTTCGAGGGAGATCCTTGTTTAATTTCCGCGATTATAGAAACCTCAGAATTGCCATCCAGTGCTTCTTTCAGGGAAAGCCGTGGTTTTTCAAACCAGCGAAACGATTCAAGATCTTTCAGACTTACCTTTCTCTTTCGCTTTTGGAGATCACTCCTCGTTTTTTCTACAATTGTTTCAAGTATTGTGGCCATTATAACCTTACGCCAATTTTTGTGAGATCTCTATAAACTGCTTCAGCTTTTCTTTTGCACGGCCCGAATCAATACTTTCTGAGGCCATTTCAACCGCTTCTTCCAGTGAATCGGCTTTCCCGGTAGAGTAAATGGCAAACGCGGCATTCAGCTCCGCAATATTTCGCTGTGCGAGGGTTGCCGAACCATTTACAATGTTTTCCAGGATGGAAGCATTATAATCAGCATCGCCGCCAAGCAGCTCTTTAAAACCAACTTTTTTGTATCCAAGCGATTCAGGGTTGAAGGTTTTTGACTCTCCAACAAGATTCGATTTCAATTCAAATAACTGCGTGTCAGATGACAGGCTTACTTCATCGAGTCCGTCGTGTGCATTCAGGGTCAGGGCTGATTCTGTTTCGAGATTGGCCAAAATTTGAATCATAATTTCAGCAGCTTCCCGGCTGAATGCTCCCACCACCTGGTTCCGCACTCCCGCAGGGTTCAGTAACGGGCCGAGCATGTTGAAGAACGTCCGCATTTTAAGTGCTCTCCTTGCCGGCATGACGTACTTCATCGCCGGATGAAAGTTAGGTGCAAACATAAAGGCAACTCCCGTATGTTCGTAAAGCTTTTCGACATCTTCTTTTTGCAGATTTGGCACAGCACCTAATGTTTCCAACACATCATAACTTCCGCTTTTGCTCGATACCGAACGATTACCGTGTTTTAAAACGGGTACTCCTGCCCCGGCTACTATAAACATCGCGGCCGTTGAAATATTAAATGTACCTGATTTATCTCCTCCCGTGCCGCACAGGTCAACAGCACCTTCGATATCAACATGTATCGGTGTTGCGGCCTCTCGCATGACGCGAACAAATGCCGTGAGCTCCTCAACTTTCTCCCCTTTTGCACGCATTCCAAACAGGAATGCTGCCACCTCTTCATTCGACACCTCCCCGTTCACAATGAGCTGAAGGGATTCTTCCGCCTCCTGTGCAGTTAAATCTTCGGACAGAGATATTTTTTCAAGTGTATGAATAAACATAAATCATGATTTTATTCGGAATTACCGGGTCCGATTGGAAATTGATTCAAATTTGCTGGTTAGAACGAGTTCATATTTCAGGTTGCTTTGATACTGAAGCGTAGCTGAGGCTGAGCCAGTTCTGAACAATCTTCGGTCCCTCTGTTGTAAGAATACTTTCCGGGTGGAACTGAATCCCTTCAATTGGAAATTGGCGGTGGCGCACTCCCATGATCACACCATCAGGCGTCCGGGCCGACACTTCAAGTTCTTCCGGTATCGTATCAGGGTTAAGAGCAAGAGAATGATAGCGGGTTGCCGTAAAATGTTGATCGATACCAGCAAATACCGTTTTTTCATCGTGCTGTATAAGCGACGTTTTACCGTGCATAAGACTCGGGGCGTACGTTACTTCAGCACCAAACACATCCCCGATGGCCTGGTGCCCCAGGCAAACACCCAGTATCGGGATGTCCCGACCAGCGTGTTTAATCAACTCTTCCGTTATTCCGGCATCTTCCGGTCGGCCGGGACCGGGTGAGATTAAGATTTTCGCGGGTTTCAATTCACGGATTTCATTAACGGAAAGTTCGTCATTCCGAATAACGCGGTATGCATCCGTCACCTGGGCCACAATATGAACCAGGTTGTATGTAAATGAATCGTAATTATCGATGATTAAAATCATAACAGCATCTTCATGTTAAAAACTTCTGTAAAGGCCGGTTGCTGATCGAATAGGCTCCATCACTTCCTCCGCACGCTGGCGGGCTTTTTTCCCACCCTCCCGCAGCACATCATTCAGATAATCAGGTGAAGCTTCCAGCTCTTTACGGCGAGAACGGGCATCGGCAAAATACTCAATAATCAACCCCAATAGTTCTTTTTTTGCGTGTCCGTAACCATATCCGCCTGCACGATATTTTTCAGCTATCTCGTTTTGTTTATCCTCATCTGCAAAAAGCCGGATCAGTGCAAATACATTACAGGTTTCAGGATTTTTCGGTTCTTCAAGCGGTGTAGAATCTGTTTTGATAGACATCACAGTCTTCTTTAGGGTTTTCCCTTCATCAAAAATATCAATCGTATTACCATACGATTTACTCATTTTTCTGCCGTCAGTACCCGGAACCACCGCGACCGATTTCACGATATGCTCTTCCGGAATTTTAAGCAGTTCTTCATTATATGCACGGTTCAGCTTCCCGGCCAGGTCTCGTGTAATTTCGATATTCTGTTTTTGATCTTCTCCTACCGGCACAATATCGGAGTGATAAATCAGAATATCGGCAGCCTGCAATATCGGGTACGTAAACAAACCAATATTGGGGCTGAGTCCGTTCGCCACTTTATCTTTGTAGGCCACCCCTTTTTCCATCAATGAGACCGGGGTTAACGTGCCCAAAATCCAGGCAAGTTCAGTGGTTTGAGGTACATCCGACTGTGCAAAAAAAGTGCACTTTTCCGGATCGAGCCCCAGCGCCAGGTAGTCCAGAACAACATCTTTAGTAAATCCGGCCAGGGTTTCGCCATCAGTGATTGAGGTTAAGGAATGATAGTTTGCAAGAAAATAGAACGCATCTCCTTTTTCCTGCATGGCAATGTGCTGCTTCATCGCTCCAAAATAGTTGCCAATATGCAGTTTGCCGGAGGGCTGTATTCCGGATAATATGGTTTTCTTTGTTGTCATAGTTTTTTAGTCTTGAGTCTAAAGTCCTGAGTCTTGAGAGGCTGTCACGACTCAAGACTCAATTCTCATGACTATGAATCTATTTAGTAATTTCAAGTGCCAGGCTAAGTGCCTCAACAAGTGCACCTGCCTTATTTTTTGTTTCTTCAAACTCTTTTTCTGGATCACTGTCGGCCACAATTCCGGCACCCGCCTGAATATAAACCGAGTCGGCAGTCACCACCATCGTGCGGATGGCGATACAGGTATCCATATTCCCGGAAAAATCGAAATAGCCAACAGCTCCGGCATACGGCCCCCGTTTGGTTGTTTCCAGCTCATCAATGATTTCCATGGCCCTGATTTTCGGGGCACCGCTGACGGTGCCGGCAGGGAAACAATTTTTTAACGCATCCACCGAGGTAAGGTCATCCTTTATCTCTCCCACTACATCCGAAACAATATGCATCACGTGAGAGAATCGTTCTATAGCCTGGTTTCTCTCCAGTTTTACGCTGCCTGACCGGCAAACGCGGGAGAGATCATTTCTGCCAAGATCCACCAGCATGATGTGCTCGGCAACCTCTTTGGGATCCTGTTTCAAATCCTGCTCCAGCTCAAGGTCTTTTTCATGCGTATCCCCTCGCGGCCGGGTCCCTGCAATGGGCAGCAACCGAACTTCCTTGTCAGTTACCCGCACAAGCACTTCCGGTGAGGAGCCAACGAGTGCAAAATCTTCCATCTCGAGGAAGAACAGGTACGGGCTGGGATTTACCATCCTCAGGGCGCGATAGAGCGTAAAACGATCTCCCTCGAAGGGAACTTCAAACCGCTGGGATAAAACAACCTGAAAAATATCCCCTTCAAAAATATATTCCTTAGCTTTTTCAACATTAGCGTGAAATGTTTCCCGGGTAATATTGCTCCTAAGGTGGCTGGCATCAAGCTGAAAAGATTTTAGGGGTGGCATCGCCGAAGTTGCACTCCTCTCCATAGCATCCAATGATTCCTGCGCCTGTTCATAGGCAGCCTCCAGATCGGTTTGATCGTCTGTAAATACGGTCTTCATCAGCACAACCTGCTGTTTCACGTGGTCAAAAGCATACACCTCATCATAAAATGACCAAACGGCCTCCGGAAGATTCAGATCGTCTTCGGGCACATCCGTAAGTGTTTCCACCTCCCTGACCGTGTCGTAGGATGAAAACCCTACAGCACCGCCGGTCAGCCGCGGTAGTTCGGGCAGGTTGGGTTCACTATGACGCGTTGTGAGATCCCGGAGAGCTTCAAAGTAAGGCTGTTTGAGTATGTCCGGTTGTTTATTCCCTTGCTGCAGGGAAACCTCCGTACCATTAAACCTGAGTGTCTGATAGGGATTTTTTCCGAGAAAAGAATACCGGGCCAGGTTTTCACCACCTTCAACCGATTCCAGTAAAAATGGGAAACGAGCCTCTTCCCGAATGGATAAAAATAGCGAAACAGGCGTAAGTGTATCGGCCAGTATACGCCTGGAAACAGGTATAGCACTGTATTTTTTCGCCAGCTTTTTAAATGTTTGAAACGTCATATAAGATGCAAAAAAAAACCCACTCCAGAATACTGCAGCGGGTTTTTAAACTTTTAATAGGTTGATCCGGTTATAGTTTTTCCACTGCCAAATATGTTATATTCGGCCACCACCAACGGATATGTATATTCTCAAATTTCATCGCTCTGAAACTAAACCATCTGGAAATGAAAAGCAACGGAATTATTAAACACGGCATTTCTTTTAAGCCTGAGTTCGATTCTTAAATTTGTCAAATACTACCAAAAGCAATCCAAAAAGGGCGTCATCTCGCACTTTCCCGAGAGGATCCCTGCTGGCGATGCTTGATCTAAGGTCCTTATCAAAGACAGGAGATGAGGCTGTTCAAAAAGTAGATCAACTCACAATCAAGCTTAAATAATTTAGACATTAGATCCCTCTCTATTTGTATAGAGAGGGAAATAGGGTGAGTCGGAACATAGATCCTAAATTATTTAAGCGATGTACGAGGCAAACAACCTTTTTGGACAGACTCATGACTATAGTTGTTGAGGAATTAACTTAACAAACGCCCTTTTTGGACTGCTTTTACCATTTCTTTAAATCGAACTCAGGTTTAAAGCCTAAAAAGACTGCCCGGTTGCTTTCCGGAAATCAACTTTGATTTGTATATGCTGTGAAATCCGCTTACTATCTAAAAAATGAACCAAACATCTGCTTATAAGGAACCGTTACAGATACGATAATTTCTTTAACGAACTCACTATTTTGAAGCATCTACTGCTACCCTTCATCGGAGGTTTATTTTTATTGTGGCTCACCGGGTGTGATGATCTCTCGTCATCCTCAGAAACCCGGTCAACTCCATTGCAATCACTTACTATTGAGCCTTCCACCTTTACCTTTGGGGATGAAGCCTCACTTGCCGATACAGCGGTGACCATTACTTTGGAGGCTGCCACGGAGAGTACTTCACCCACCGGCCTTCTCTACTCTTTAGAACGCCGTGGTGAACAGGTTGCAGCCGGCGAACTCTCCCCGCAAAATGACACTACATTTCAGGCAGCCATTGATATTACCGTTAACACAGGTCAAAACAGTAACTATACTGTATATGTATATGAAGCAGAAAATTCCGGTGGCGAGAGGCTCCAGGGTAGTATCCGTTTCCGGGGACGGAACATCTCACCGCCGGTGGTTGAGGAGGCTTATAATACAGAGGAGGCAACGATCCCTGAAAGCGGGAATGAACGGATCGACTTTTATGCCCGCGTAGTGCACCCGAACGGCCAGGAGCTGATCGACCGCGTAAGATTTTTTCTGATCGACCAGGGAGGGAATCAGCTTGGAGACGATTTTGAAATGTTTGATGATGGTGTTTTCAGCGGTCAGCAGGGTTTTATTGATGAAGCTGCCGGAGATTCGCTCTACTCCCGGGCATTTTTCATCAACCCAACCAACAGCCCTGATAACATATCTGTCTTCTACTATGCTACGGGCGTTGACGGTCAGTCGAGCGATACGCTGCAAACCGAATTACGCATCACAGAGTAGTATGAAACACAGAAACTTTGCAGGCGTTTGCCTTATAATCTTCTTTTACACCGCTGCACCAACCATATTTGCCCAGCACGCAGGGCCTCTGCCTGATCGATTTGAGACAATACAGCAAAACTCAGTCACGTCCCTTGATGCCGCCGGAAATCATTTGTGGATAGGGCCCGGCCTGAACCGCATTACAGAAGGCGACCCGGATGTCTTTATACCCCAGTCAGCCGACAGTGTATTCCAGGGGCGTGGACGCGTTTTTTCACTTCAGGTGGATGGGAACCGGATACTTGCCGGACTTGGATTCAACACCGAACAAGAAGAAGAGAGTGTGCAAACGGCTCAGGGATTCTACCACTCAACGGATAATGGATCAACGTGGCAGTTTATTCCCTTTTTCCTGGATGATGCCCCCCAGTCGGATGATTGTACACCAGGTTCGGTTGGAACGCCCTGCGATATCGAATTTACGTATGGAGGAGAAACTTATATCCGAACCCGGATCACGGTTCCCCAGCAGTCACCTCCATTTGAAGTAGATTTCAGGGGTGATACTATTTTGGCGGCCGTCTGGGCATCCGGTATCATACGAAGCACCGATGGTGGTGAGACCTGGGAACGATTGATTCTGCCGCCCTCAACAGCAAGCGAGCTGGTGCCGGGCCAAACCTACCGCTGGACGTCACAAGCAGGAGATCAGGGAACAGTTGAACGATATGATCCGCGCTTTGATAACAACCTGCTTGGCTTTGGCCTGCTTATTGATGAATCGGACCGGGTTTGGGCGGGAACCGCCGGCGGAATAAACATCTCGGAAAATGCACTCAGTGCACCCGTAGATGAAATCGAGTGGAACCGGGTATCGGCCGATGGGCGAGCAGACGGACTATTGGGGAACTGGGTTGTAAACATCCGTGAACAGCCGGAAACCGGGCGCGTCTGGATGAGTAACTGGAATGCATCCGGCAGTGAAGACGACCGGTTTGGCCTTGTTTCAACTGATGACGGGGGTGAGACATTTCAGCACTACCTGGAAGGAGAACGTATTAATGATATCGGTTTTCATAACGGAACTGTTTTCGCTGCGGCTGATAACGGTTTGTTTCTGTCCGGTGATGACGGGGAAACCTGGCGGCGAATTGATCAAATCAGGAGTTCCAACCAATTTATCCGAAAAGATGCCGACTATTTTGCACTCGCATCAACCGATACGCAGCTTTGGGTAGGCACGTCGGATGGATTGGCCGGCACTGCGGACGGCGGTCAGACCTGGTCAATTTTGAGGGTAGACCTGCCGTTAAGCGGGGGAAATATCTACCAGGAAGACTCTCCAGATGTAGAAACGTACGCCTACCCCAATCCCTACTCGCCGGGTGTTCACAATGTGGTGAGGATCAAATATGAGGCAGATTCACCCGGATCAACCCGCCTGCGTATTTTTGATTTTGGTATGAACCTGGTTTATGAAGAACAATCAGAGGCTGCATCCCAGGCCGGCACCTACGAGTTTAGCTGGGACGGTACTGATCCTTCGGATCGTGTAGCAGCAACCGGACCTTATTTTTATGTGATCGATACACCCGATGGACGGGTGGATGGTAAAATTCTACTGATCGACTGATGAAATTAATCAAACCAATTTATATTGCCCTTTTTGCAATCCTGCTAATGGTTCTGCCGTCTGCAGTTGCGCTGGCCCAGGCAGGCGGTTTTACCGGTTCATTCAGCCGGATGGGATTTGCACCCCGCGGAATGGCAATGGGAAATGCATTAGTGGCAACACCGCATGAAGGTGCCTATGCCTACTATAACCCGGCGTATGCAGCCCGCCCGGCCAATCATATACAGGTTGATCTTTCGACCTCAGCCCTGGCATTCGACAGGAAATTGCATATGGCTTCCGGACAGTTTCAGTTACCTCCTTCTGCAGGTATTTCCGTGGCTATCCTTAACGGCCGCGTAAGTGATATTGACGGACGAACGCAGAGCGGATATACAACCGAAACGTTTTCTACCAACGAATATCAGCTCCTGACAAACTTTGGGATACGATTCAGCGAAACCTTTTGGGGCGGGATAGGCATAAAAATTAACCGATCTGATTTTCACAGCGAAATATCACCGGAATCATCACTGGGTGTGGATTTCGGCCTATTTAAACAAACCGGGAAGATAGGTATTGGACTGGCCGTCCAGGACCTGTTTGCTCAAACCAATTATGATACCTCTTCCCTCTTCGGTAACAACACCGGGGGTGCACGAAGTAACAACTTTCCCACACGTTTCAAGTTTGGGGGATCATACCTGTACAACCGGGATTTAATGGTGAGCGCCGAGTATGAAATCCGGGTTCTGCGGTCAGAGCGTTTACGGGAGGAGACCTCACTTGTTGGGGGACGGCCGGTAACAAATTCCATCCGGGAAGATGTTACTACAAACTCACAGTTTTTTCGGGTGGGTACACGCTATGCTCTTCACCCCCGCGCTACACTGAGGGCCGGAATACAGGCGAACGATTTGAATCACAGTAATTTTTCGATTCAACCCACTGCCGGATTTTCATTACATTTACCTCTGGATCAGTTTTCCCCCTCTGTTGATTACGCCTTTATGCGGGAGCCGTCCGGTATTTCAACCATGCATGTGTTTTCAATCCGATTAAATATATGAGATTATTACTAACTGCCATCTTTTTTATTCTTCCTTTGTCCGTGCTGCAAGCGCAGCAGGATACAGGCAGCGGAATGGACTTTCTGAATATAGCCCCCTCTCCCCACCAGCTATCTATATCGGAGGCCACATCTGCTACACTAACAGGGTCATCCGCTATCTATTCAAATCCGGCACTTTTGGTACTGGAGCCCAAATCCAGCGTAGAAGTCAATTATACACTCTGGATTGCTGATATAAACAATCAAAGTGCAACCGCAAATTTTTTAAGTGAAGAGTACGCACTCGGGTTAGGCGTATATAGTTCCAGGTCTAACGACTTTGAAGCACGGGAACGCCCGGGACCCTCACAGGGAGAATTTTCAATCAGTTATCTCTCAGTATCCGGTGCTGCTGCCTACAATTTCGGCCCTGTTTCTGCGGGAATAACGGGGCACTTTCTCCGGGAAGAAGTCTTTCAGCTTCGTGCCAACGGATATGCAGTTAGTGCCGGACTTGCCGGGGAATTTTTACGTGAACGAATCAGAGTCGGTGCTGTTCTGCAAAATCTCGGGGAAATGGAAAAACTCGACCAGGTTGCAACAACCCTGCCCTCCACACTACGTGCGGGTATTTCTGCTGATCTTTTGGAAGTTACTACACCCGGTGCAAATGACCTTCCCATTCTGCTTTCGATTCACTCCGAGTGGATACAACCTTTAGAAGATTTACCGAGTTCAGATTACACGAATAACCAGGAGAACGACGATTTTTTAAGTATTGCCATGTCGGCCAATATTGCCGACCTGATTGTGTTGCGTGGAGGTAAAATCTTTGGACCTACTGACCGCCCGTTTAGTCTCGGCCTGGAGCTTAATATTGAACCGGTTCGTTTAAACTATGCGATGGTTCCTTTCTCAACAGGTTTTGGCATGGCCCACTCCATCGGCATTCAATACTACTATTGACACGAATTCAGCCAATGGCCCACACTGTTCCGCTATTACAACTTTACAGGGAACTGCTCACTGATGATCCAAAGAAGCCGGTTCCGCTTTATGTCGTACCGCTTATCCGCTACAGCCACAAAAGATCAGACTACCTATACCTGCTCTACCAGGAAATCATTGAGAATCACTCTGATACCTTTACGGTTGAAAGTGTAAGCGTATGGCAGCACTGGAAGTTTGTCTGGCAGGCACAGTTTCGAAATGATGTAGTTCTCCACTACCACTGGCTTGAATGTACCGACATGAAATCACTCTTTGGAATGGGTTTCAAATTATTCTGTATCATTATGTTTAAACTTTTGGGGTGCAGTATAGTATGGACTCTTCACAACAAAATGCCTCACGACCGGAAGTATGAAAAACTAAACTTTATCATCCGCTCGAAAATGGCCCGTCGTGCAGACCTCATTCATATCCACTGCAAAAGTGCCATTCCTGAAATGAGCCGTTTCTACTCCGTGCCGGAGTCAAAGTTCAGGGTGATTCCACATCCCGAATTTCCTTCAACATCCATCACCCGGGACAGGTCAATCCAAAAAATTAACAAAGCGGGAAGTTTATCACTCAGAACAGAAGACACAATCTTTTTGATGTTCGGTAACATCAGTGCCTACAAGCAAATTGATAAGGTTTGCGAACTTTTCAAGCAGCTGCCTGACCGGAAAAAACTATTGGTTGTAGGTCCTGTAAAAAAAGGGCAGATATCGGTCTACCAAAAGATTCTTTCCATCGAAAAACAAACAGATAATATTTTTGTGGTTCCTCACTTTATTCCTGAAGCGATGGTTCCTTTTTACTTGAATGCAGCGGATTGTCTGCTCTTTAACTACAGGGATATTCTCACATCAGGCGGAGTTGAGCTTGCAAAAAGCTACAACCGGCCGATCATAGCTCCATCAAAAGGATGTCTGACAGAAATGAAAGGCAAAAGCATAACCCTCTTTTCCACACAGTCCGAACTGGCGTCACTCCTCTCCGATTTTGAGAGACCCGGAGTTCCAGATGCATAACCTAACCTCGAAAGCATTCTGGATTTTATTCAGCGATGGCGGAGCCAAACTTTTCGGGTTCTTCACGACGATTTATCTGGCCCGAACATTAGGGGCCGAACAGTACGGATTGATTGCTCTTGCACTCTCCATACTTGGCGTGTGCAGCTGGTTCAGCGACCTGGGAATCCAAACTCTTGCCACACGTTCGGTTGCCTCTACACCGCCCGAAGAACGAAATCCCGCACAGTTTTTCTGGATGAAAGTTACACTTTCACTTCTTGTTTTATCAGTGTCGGCTGCCGCTGTCTGGATACTGCTTGCCAATCAGCCTGTTCTGCGAATCCTTGTACTCCTGTTTATACTCTCGCTGTTTCCGCAGTCTCTACAGCTCGACTGGTACTACAATGGAATCCAGGAGTTCAAATATGTTACCGCGTCCAAATGGGTCCAGGGCGCAGTATATCTTGGGGGGCTGGTGCTTTTTGTCGCACGGGAAGATCTCTATTTGGTTCCCGTTGTGTACGCCGTTTCCATCCTTGCCGGTGCATCTGTCATGCTATTATCCTACCGAGGGGAGCACTCATTACTGCAGCATCCAGCTATAGAAAAGTGGCCGGCGGATATCAGAAACAGCTTTTTCCTGGGTGCAGGACATTTTATGGCTCAATCCATTATATTATTGCCTCCCATAGCGATCGGATTTTTTCTTACCGAGACTGACGTTGGGTACTACAGCGTTTCAATGAAACTGGTACTGGCAATCATGCTCGCCGACAGAATCATCAGCACACTCCTGCTTTCAAATCTTCCCAGGCTTCGCTCGGAACAGCCTGAAGCTTTTCAAGATCAGCTCGAAATAGTATGCCGCTGGATGGTTGTGCTGGGATCGATGGGAACCATTTTCCTTGCTTTCTCTGCCGGGTGGATCATTCCTTTTCTGTTCGGAAATGAATACGCGTCATCCATCTCAGTTCTGCAGATTCTCAGTTTTGTGCTGCCGGTCACATTCCTCAACACGGTTTTCACATACGGCTTAATTTCACTTGGCAGAGACCGCGAATTTATGCGGGCAACGCTGTACGGCGGCCTGGCTACCACCCTGCTGATCATAGTATCCGGGTTTACATCCCAGCTGATTCTGATGGTTGCTGCCGTCGTTTTGGGAGAGATCATCATTACGTTCACCATCTACAAAATGCTCCAATCCTTCCAGAACATATCTCTTTGGTCATTTCTCCTGGTAAGCATTGCACTCTTAACGGGAATTATTCTCCCGGGGATTTATCTTGATCTGCCCTCACTGCTAATGCTTCCTGCCGGACTCATTCTTTATCCCGGGCTGCTTTTGCTGAGTCGGTCCCTGACGCTCTCAGACCTGAGATGGATGAAACGGAGGGTCACACAGTGATACGTCATTTAAAAATCGGGTACCTCGGTACCGACCATAGCTGGGAACAGCTTCTCACTCAATCCGGTACAGACTGGACCCGAATTCACACCACAACGTCGGTTGATGTCACCAAATACAGTACCGTCATTGCAGGACGACGCGTAAGTCATAACGAGAAAGCTGATATCGAAAAATACCTCTCCCGGGGCGGAGCCCTGCTGGATACAACCGGACAGTTTGCCACACGGCCAACCACTCACCGCCGTTTGGATACAGTTGAACCTGATTCATTTTTATCCCACATTGGCAGGATAGATGTTCATGGAACCGTAAATGTAGTGGGCTCAGGCGGACTCTTGAACGGTATGACCTGGTTTGATCCCGATCCCGGCAGAAACTACGCATTTTTCGGTCTTCCGGTCCGGCAGCTCTGGAAGGACTACCGAACCGTTCACCGGCCTTTTGGCGTTTCTAAAGGCAATCTAACCGCCGAGCGAACGGCACTCAGAAGCAGCACGCCATACCTCCAGCTTCTGCTGGATACCCTGAATAAACTACACAACCAGGCGGATCTGCCATTTGTTCACCGGTGGTGGTCACCTGATGTACACCGCCGTGCCGCAACCTTTCGGATCGATACGGATTACTCCTCTGTGAAACAGTTGAGTGCTGTTTCCCGGTCAGCGATCGATTATGCCATTCCTTTAACCTGGTTCCTGCATACCCACCATCACAGGAATGATCTGTCCACCATCAAAAACATGATTCCGGAACATGACGAAGTTGCACTGCACGGCTATCGTCATTATGAATATTCAACTAAGGAACAATATAGATCCGACATCCATACCGCATTTGATCATTTACGAGAGGGCGGTTTCCATCCGGCAGGTTATGCAGCACCCTACGGTCACTGGTCTGAGGCACTTGCATCAGCACTTTGCGAATTTCCATTCCGGTATTCCAGTGAGTTTTCTTACGATTTCGATGCGCTACCGTCCACCCCTGAAGCCACCGGAATCCGACAGCTCCCGGTTCATCCGGTTTCTCTGGGGTCCTTCAGAAGGTTCGGAAGTTCCCCGGAGCAAGGCGTTCGCTACTTCAGGGAACTCCTGAAAGAATTCGAATTTAAAAAACACCCCGTTCATTTATATCATCATCCGCGGGATGCCACTGCCGACCAGCTGGCCAATCTTTTCGATGCCGCCACAAGCGATGAGCTCCACTGGATGAGTTATACAGTGTGGGCTGACTGGTGGGCCATTCGCTGCCGAACAGACTTTTCCCCAGTTTTCGACACACAAAAGAATCGGCTGATATTTTCGGATACCTGCCGGAATGCTTGTCCCATTGCTATTCATACCGGCGATCTTTTTTGCCTGACCACCGATTCTGAAGCGGATTTGGAAGAACAAACATTCCATCCGTACATTAACCCCGAACTTAAATCGTGGAATGCAGAACAGATGAACCAACCCCGTCTTACATATTTTCAGCTACTGAAAGACCGCTGGATGACTCACCTTTGGAGAAACCGCGCATGAATGTTCTGATGGTTGCGCCATTATCTGCGGGAGTTGTGAATGGCGGGGTTCGTATGCAGATGACAAAAACAGCTCAACACCTGGAAGAGGCCGGAGTTCAGATAACCCGATTTAATCCCTGGAAACTTTGCGACCCGGCCCGGTTCGACCTTGTCCACCTCTTTCTCGCATCCGCTGAAACTCTTGCCGTTGCCAAACGCGTCGGCGGCATACAAACCAAACTGGTAGTCACTCCGGTCTTCTACACACGCAGATCGCCTGATGTAATAAGGAAATCTATTTCAGCTCAACATATTGGGAGCAAATTGTTTAAAGGTTTTTTTTCGGATTATTCGATTAAATCACAAATCTGTCATTGTGCAGATCTTGTACTGCCCAATACAGAAGATGAAGCCCGGCTGATTTGTGATGGATTTGGCATCCCACGCTCCTCAGTTCAGGTAATTCCTAACGGAGTCGATCCCGCATTTGCACAGGCAACACCGGATCTATTCACGGAAACCTATAGCCTGAGCGGTTTCACTCTTTTTGTGGGAGATGCATCCGCTCAGCGAAAAAACCTGCTTCCCCTTCTGGAACAAACGGGTCCCGGTGATCCGCCTCTTGTCGTTATCGGCCGGCTTGATCAGTCTGAGTATTCACAACAGTGCAAAAAGAAGATTCAAAACAGCCCAAACATTCGCTATATCGGCCCGCTCAATCACGGTGATCCGATGCTCTCTTCCGCCTATGCAGCAGCTTCCGTATTTGTACTGCCTTCCCAGTTTGAAACACCCGGAATTGCAGCACTTGAAGCCGCGCTGGCAGGGTGCACCATTGCCATTACTTCTGTCGGGGGTACTCGTCAATATTTCGGTGAGTATGCTTTCTATATCAATCCGGAAAAGCCCGAAACCATTGGCCGCGCAGTTCTTGACGCACATAAAGCAGAAACGTCCCCGGAATTAAAAAACAAGATTCTTGAAAACTATACCTGGCAAAAGGTGGCCGGAAAAACACTCGATGCGTACCAACATCTGTTGGAAAGATGAAACCTTATGCTGATTTGTAATCTCTGAATAACTACCTATGCCTGAACCGATTACGCTCATATTTGGAACCCGGCC
>JAWLEH010000208.1:0-3464 GCA_041686215.1 Balneolaceae bacterium
AGCCTGATAGGCCACTCCCGTTCTCCAGTGAGATTCGCCAAAGGTTTGCAGATTTATTTGCAGAAGTTCGTCTAAAATACCCTCTGCTTCTTCATAAAACCCAAGTTCTTTATACAAGCCTGCAATATTATTTAGCACAATTCTCGTATTTGGGTGGGCTTCCCCGTAAACGAATCTGTTTGTTTCGAGCGATTGGGTATAGTGAACAATGGCTTCTTCCAGGCGTTGCTGTACTTTCATGAGATACCCAAGGTTATTATGTATAACAGACTTTAATTCAAGGGTTGATTCATCATCAGCAGGCAGCGAATCCAGAATTTCGTTATACAGAGACTCGCTTTTTTCATATTCTTGATTGCCCCGGTACGCTTGTGCTAAATTAGTTTGAATCCTGCGAAGTGATATGTCAGGTAATTCTGAATCTTGTGCATTTTCCAACGCTTGCTCCAGGTAAAATATAGCGAGTTGGGGATTGCCAAGTTCTGAAATTGTATTTCCGTATCCCGAGTATATATCTGTAATTTTTCCAGGCGGAGGGTTAGGTGTGTTATTCAGAATAGTTAGTGCCTGGTGGAAGTAGTGGGCAGAGTTTTCGAACCCTCTGCTTTCATTATGGAAGGCAGCAAGTTGGTAGACCGGATTAAGAAGGTCAGCAGAGTTTGGATCAGAAACTTCAGCCTGATAGATATCAAATGCGTCTTCAAGAAGGGATTGTGACGTTTCAAAATCTCCAACGTTTTTATAGGCGTTCCCAAGGGAGATCATGATGTCCGCTTTTGAGAGATCCGAAGCTTCCCAATTGTTGAGCTTTTCTACGCCGGATTGAAGGATTTCATATACCGTTAATGTATCTGATATATTGCTGGCTGGATCAGAGGCATCGAAAAGGTCAACCATAAAACCTGCGATAAAGGAAGCTTGTTCTTCCTGGGCTATTGCTTTCTGGCGTTCACTGTTGATGGAGTTAATGTAAAAGAGCGAAAGCCCGAAAAGAATGGTGAAAATGATCAGAAAGAAGGAGAAGGGTACGCTGTTTCTGACAACAAATTTCTTAAAAATGTAGAACGGCTGATTCACGCTAATCGAGACAGGGCGGTTCATCCGGTAATTTCTAATATCTTTTAACAAATCACCGGCAGACTGGTATCGCTCAGCCGGATTTTTTTGAAGTGTTTTCTGGATAATGGCACCCAGGTCGCCGCGGAGAGTGCGTTGCAGTTGTTTCCCTGATACCCTTGAACTTGCGGGCGGTACGCGTGATTCTTTTATGATTTTAAGTGCTTCCCCCGGAGTTTTTCCATTTAGCTTAAAAGGTAGTGAGCCGGTCAGCAGTTCGTACATTAACAATCCAAGTGCATATACATCGGTAGATGTGGTGATGGCTCCTCCGGAAAGCTGTTCCGGAGCTGCATGCCGAATGGAAAAGGGTTTTAACTCAGGAGATTTCCCTGGTGCTTCATCAGTACCATCTTGGGGGGAGAGTATTTTAGCGATTCCAAAGTCGAGGATTTTACACTTTCTGTTGGGTTTCACAAAAATATTATCCGGCTTCAGATCCCTGTGAACCACAAGGTTCGAATGTGCAAAATTTACTCCCTCACAAATCTGCTCCACAAGATCCAGTTTGCCAGCAACGGAACACTGGTTTTCGGAACAGTAATCGGTTACAGGCTGACCGTTAACATACTCCATAACAAGATAGGGCTGTCCGGTTTCGGTGATACCACCGTCATAAATATGGGCGATGTGAGGATGGTTCAGTTTGCCAAGAATGTTGCGTTCAATGTTAAACTGCCGGATATGATGATCGTCAATACACTCCTTTTTGATGACTTTCAGGGCCACCGTAATCTGTAAATGCCCGTCCGTTCGCTCGGCCAGGTAGACATTGCCCATACCGCCGCTGGCAATTTTATGAAGTACCTTATAGGGGCCAATCTGATCAGGAAGAAATGAGTCTTCCGATAAGAGATTACCGGCATTGCCGCTTTCAAAATGATGAATCAGTTCATGGTTCGATTCAATCAGCCGGTCCCAGAAATGTGTTGATTCCTGGATGGATTTGATGAAGGAGATGGCATCGTGCTGAATATCATCACTAAGACCTTCATAATCACGAATAAAAGGGATTCTTTCTTCCGGGGGGAGGTCCAGTGCTTCATCGATGATGGAATTAAGTGATGTCCAGCGTTCAGTGTCCATAACATTTAATTTTTACATAGATGCGCTATTTGATGACAATCTCATTCATTCGTCATGCATTTTTTGGAAAAACCAGCCGCGGGCTTTTATCCATTCACGATTTACGGTACTGGATGAAATCCCAAGGTTCTCTGCGGTATCCTCAATACTTAAGCCGCCAAAAAATCGCAGCTCAACAATATGGTACATACGTTCATCAAATGATTTTAACTCTTCCATTAAATCGTTTATCTCCAGTATCGTACCCGCATGTTCATCAAGATTCAGGCTGCCTTCATCCAGCGTAACTTTGTGATTGTTCCCGCCTCGCTTTTGAGCTGTTCTTTTCCGGGCATAATCCACAAGAATCTGGCGCATGGAACGTGCAGAAATCGCATAAAAATGTGTTTTGCCATTGTAGTGAACAGCCTGTTGATTGATCAGCCTCTCGTAAGCTTCGTGAACAAGCCCGGTTTTACTGAGCGTACGAGAAGAGTATTCGCTGTTTAACTGGTTTTGGGCAATCCGCTTCAACTTATGATATACCAGCGGATAGAGTTTGTTGTACGCCTCTTTGTTGCCTGAACTGACATCGTTAAGTAATTTTGTGATCTCCATTTGATGGACGCATTATTTGAAGCCTGCTGTCTCCCTATTTATGCATATACCTGCAAAAATGTGTAAAATTATTCTATAAATTTTTCTAATAAATTATCAGGAAAGCAGTTGTTTGTTTAGCTGCTCTCTTTTTGATTTTTCCAGCTTTGGTAACCGCCTTTTTGGTCACTCCTGTTCTCCGGCACCTTCCTCAGCGGTTCGCACTCCTTCCAGGATTCCTTCATCTGCTGCGGCAGGCGCTGATACCATCCGGTTCCCTCCGTTTTCCATTTGGCCATTTCACCCGTTACATCTTTCACAATTTTAGCGGGATTTCCCACAACCACTTTTCGGTCAGGTATTTCTGTTCCCTCTTTCACAAACGCCAGCGCCCCGATAACGCATTCTTTTCCGATGGTTACGTTATCCATCACAACGGCATTCATCCCAACGAGGGTGTTCTCCCCGATAGTTGATCCGTGAATAATGGCCCCGTGACCGATATGAGCTGATTTTTTCAGCGTCACCGTCACCCCCGGAAACATATGAATCGTACAGTTTTCCTGAACATTGCAGCCATCCTCAATCACAATTTTGCCCCAGTCGCCCCGTATAGCCGCTCCCGGCCCGATATAGACATCTTTTCCAATAATCACGTTTCCTGTTACTGCAGCCTGCGGGTGGAT